>DATAEY010000001.1:0-10692 GCA_036257715.1 Solirubrobacteraceae bacterium
AATTTAGGTCCGCGCCGCACACCGGGCACAGTCCGGCGCACTCGGCGCGGCAGACGAGCTGCGAGGGCAGGGCCAGCGCCAGCGCGTCGCGCACCCAGCCGCGAAGGTCGAGCTCCGCCTGGCTGACGTAGGGGCTGTCCAGCTCCTCGCCGGCCCCCGCCTGGTCGACCTCGCGCGCGTCGACCGCGATGGTGGGGTCGGCCGCCCCCAGGCAGCGCATGCACGGCCCCCTCAGGCGCGCCTCGAACCGCAGGCGCAGCGCGTACCCACCGGCGGTCATGCGCGAGATGTCGAGGGTGACCGGCAGCGAGGCCGGCTCGATCGAGTAGCGCTGCCCGCTGAGGACCAGGGGATCGTGGCCGGCATGCAGCTGCAGCCGTCGCCCCTCGCCCGGGGAAAGGCGCAGGCCGCCGAGGTCCAGGCTGTCAGTGCGCTGCGGCATCGATTCGAGGGTAGCGGGGCGCCCGAGTGCCAGGGGACCGGCGATCATGTGCCGGTGCGTGCGATGGTCCTCACCCGACCGAAGTGGCCGCTGGAGCTGCGGGAGGTTCCCGACCCGCGGCCCGCGACCGGCCAGGCGCTGCTGCGCGTCTTGGCCTGCGGCGTTTGCCGGACCGACCTTCACCTCGCCGACGGGGAGCTGGACGCTGCGCTGCCGGTGATTCCCGGCCACCAGATCGTGGGCGAGGTGCTGGAGGGCCCCGCCGAGCTGGGGGCACGGGCTGGCGTGCCGTGGCTGGCATGGACCTGCGGCGAGTGCCGCTTCTGCACGTCGGGACGCGAGAACCTCTGCCCCCGAGCCCGGTTCACCGGTCGCGACGTGGACGGCGGGTTCGCCGAGCTGGTGGTGGCCGACGCCCGCTTCTGCTTCCCGCTGCCGGAGCGCTACCACCCGGCCCAGGCCGCGCCGCTGCTGTGCGCGGGGCTGATCGGGGCGCGGGCCCTGCGACTCTCGGGTGATCCCGAGCGCCTGGGCCTGTACGGCTTCGGGGCGTCCGCGCACATCGTCTGCCAGGTGGCGGTCGCGCAGGGGCGGCGGGTGTTCGCGTTCACCCGGCCCGGCGACGCCGACGCCCAGGCGTTCGCCCGCAGCCTGGGGGCCGAATGGGCGGGCGACGCGGGGCAGCCGCCTCCCGAGGAGCTCGACGCGGCGATCATCTTCGCTCCCGCCGGGGAGCTGGTGCCCACCGCGCTCCGCGCCGTCGGGCCCGGCGGAACCGTCGTCTGCGCTGGTATCTACATGAGCGACATCCCGCCACTGCGCTACGCCGACCTCTGGCAGGAGCGCATGCTGCGCTCGGTGGCCAACCTCACCCGCCAGGACGGGCGCGAGTTCCTGGCCCTTGCGCCGCAGGTGCCGGTGCGCACCGAGGTGACCACGTACTCGCTGCAGGACGCCAATCGTGCCCTCGAGGACCTGCGCGCCGGGCGCTTCCGCGGCGCCGGGGTCCTGGCGATCGGCGCCACGGCCGGCTAGCGCAGCTCGCGCTTGAGCACCTTGCCGGTGGCGTTGCGCGGGAGGCCGTCCACGAACTCCACCTCACGCGGCACCTTGTACCGGGCCAGGTGCTGCTTGACGTAGTCCTTGACCGCGTCGGCGGTCAGCTCGGCGTCGGCGCGCCTAACGATCACCGCCTTGAGACGCTGCCCGAACTCCTCGTCGTCGACCCCGACGACCGCCACATCGGCCACCGCCTCGTGGCGGTCGAGCAGCTCCTCAACCTCCTGGGGGAAGACGTTCTCGCCGCCCGAGACGATCATGTCGTCGTCGCGCCCGTCGACGAACAGGCGCCCCTCGTCGTCGAAGTGACCGACGTCGCCGGTGGCCATCAGGCCCTCGATCTCGTCCTTGGTTCCACCGCCGGTGTAGCCCTCGAACAGCATCTCGTTGCCCACGAAGATGCGGCCGGTCTGCCCCCGGGGCACCTCCCGGCCATCCTCGCCGTAGAGCTTGAGGATGGTCCCGCGGGGCGGACGCCCCACGGACCCGGGCGCGGCACGCATGTCCTGAGGGGTTGCGATCGCCGCCCAGGCCACCTCGGTGGACCCGTAGAGGTTGTAGAGGATGTCGCCGACGGTGTCCATCACCCGCTGCGAGAGGGCAGGCGACAGCTGGGAGCCGCTCGCGGCGATCACCCGGAGCTCGGACAGGTCGTAGCGGGCGATCGTCTCCCGGCCGAGCTCCAGGATGCGCTGGAGCATGACCGGGACCACCACCAGCGAGCTCGCCCGGTGCTGCGCGGTGGCCGACAGCGTCGCCTCGGGGTCGAACTTGCGCCGCAGCACCAGCGTGGACGAGAGCCCCAGCCCGATCGTGAAGTGCGCGAATCCCCACGAGTGGAACAGGGGCGCGGCGATCATGGTCGTCTCGCGCGCCCGGAGGGGGATCTTCGACAGCAGGGCCGCCACCGGGTCGAGCGTCTCGGGCTGGCTGCGCGAGGCCCCCTTGGGAGTGCCGGTGGTGCCCGACGTGAGGATCACGGTGCGTCCCGGCTCGGCCGGGGCGACCACGTCGGACGGGTCCCCCTCGCCGATCAGCTCGTCCAGCGTGGGGTCGGCGGGTGGCGCGTCGGGCTCGTGCCAGCCGATGAAGCGCTTGCGGCGCACCGCCGCGTCTCTCACCAGCTCGGTGAACTCCTGGTCGAACACGATGGCGCGCGGGCGCTCGCGCTTGACCACGTCGGTGATCTGGGGCCCGGCGAACGCGGTGTTGAGGTAGAGGGCGTTGGCGCCCAGCTTCGAGCAGGCCACGGTGGCCTCGATGAAGCCGCGGTGGTTGCGGCACATGATCGCCACCCCGTCGCCCTCGCCGATGCCGGCGTCGCCGAACGAGTGCGCCAGGGCGTTGGTGCGTCGGTGCACCTCCTCGAAGGTCAGCGTCCCCAGCTCGTCGACCACCGCGGGCTGATCCGGGTAGCGGATGGCCGCGCCGGTGTACCCCGCCGCCGGCGTCGGCCCGAACCGCTGCAGCGCCAGACCCAACCGCACCAGCTTGTCGGGCCGGATCGGCGTGATGACCCCGGCCTCCAGCAGGGTCCGGGCCGTGTGGATGCGTCTGCCGATGTCCAACAGGGACCTAATCCAATCAGGCGGGATCCGCCTCGGGCAATCCCATCTTGCCCCGCGGCGGTGGATTCAACGCCGGGATCGCGCCGCCGCGTCGCCGATCCGTCAGGTCCCCGGCCTAAGCTGCGGTGTTCGTCCCATGGAGGCCGCCACCCCCCTTCGTCCACCGGTCGTACGGATCGTCGGAGACCGCGTCGCGGTCGACGGCCTGCTGATCGACGACCCGGCCGCCGTGCGGCTGGTGCGGGCCCGCGAGCATGCGGGCGAGGACACCGTGAAGCCGATCGAGGACGCCATCGAGATCGGCGCGCGGGTGCTGGAACGCGAGCAGACCGGAGCCGACGCCGAGCTGGTCAGGGCCGAGCTCCAGAAGGCGTCCCGGGAGGTGGACGCCGCCTTCGCTGACCGGGCGCGAGCCGTCACCGAAGAGCTCGAGAGCCAGCTGGACCGGGTCTTCGGTCCCGACAGCGGGCACCTGGCGCGGGCGTTGGAGCGCCACTTCTCGGACGGGTCGTCCGAGGCCGTCCAGAACCGGGTCCGCGACACGGTCCGCGACCTGATGGCCCAGGCGCGCGAGGACCTCCTTCGGCAGTTCTCGTCCGCCGACGGTCGCAACCCGCTGGCCGACTTCAAGACCGCCTCGATCGGCGCCATCCGCCAGATGGGTGATCGCCAGGACGCCCACCTGCGCGGCCTGCTGGAGAAGATGGCCTGCCTGGAGAAGGAGCTCCAGGGCCTTCGCGACGAGCGCTCCAAGCGCTTGGAGCTCGCCGAGGAGCGCGAGCGGGGGACCGCCAAGGGCCGCAGCTACGAGGAGGCGGTGTGGGAGGCCGTCGACGCCATCGCGCTGGCCCAGGGCGACGACTGCGACGCGGTCGGGACCATCAAGGGCGCGACGCGGCGCACCGGCGACGTCGTGGTCTCGATCGACGGCTGCGGCGGACCGGCGCGCGGGCGCATCGTCTTCGAGGCCAAGGACTCCAAGCTCAGCAAGCCCGAGGCGGTGCGCCAGCTCGACCGGGCGCGCCACGAGCGCGACGCCCGGTACGCGGTGCTGGTGGTCCCCTCGGAGGAGGAGCTGCCGGCCCGAACCAGGCAGCTGCGGGAGGTCAACGGCGACAAGCTGTTCGCGGTCTACGACCCCGAGGAGGGCTCGACCCTGGCCCTCGAGGTCGCCTACACGCTGGCCCGGGCGCGGGTGCTGGCGGCGCGCGGGGCCGCCGACGGTCTCGACGCGCCGGCGCTGGGCGAGAGCGTCGAGCGGGCGCTGGCTCGGATGGAGGACGTCCGCGCGGTCAAGCAGCAGCTCACCGGCGCGACGACGAGCATCGATAGGGCTCGCGAGATCCTGGACGCGATGGCGGAGACGGTGCGGAGCCATCTGCGCGAGATCCACCGCCTGCTCGATTCCGGGCAAGCCGACGACTGAGGCGGCCGCCCGCGGGGCAACATAGGCCAGTGTCCGGAAGCTCGGTCTTCCGCCGCCGCATCGTCGTCCGTGGCCGTGTTCAAGGAGTGTTCTTTCGTGACTCCACCGCCGAGCGCGCGCGGGCGCGGGGCGTGGCGGGCTGGGTCGCCAATCGGTCCGACGGCGCCGTGGAGGCGGTATTCGAGGGGGACCCGGACGCGGTCGAGTCGATGGTCCGCTTCTGCCGCAGCGGGCCGTCCAGCGCGGACGTCGAGGACGTCGAGGCCAGCGAGGAGTCGCCCGAGGGACTGAGCGGCTTCGAGGTCCGCTGATGGCCGTGGGCGTCGCGGACATCGTCCAGCGGGCGTTCGAGGCCGTGGACCGGGAGGACAAGGAGGCGCTCTTCCGGCTGCTGCGCCCGGGGGTGGAATGGCAGATGCTGGGTCTGCTGTCCGACAGCAGCCCGATGTATCGGGGGCGCGAGGAGATCTGGGCCTACGTCCGCTCGCTGCACGAGGACATCGAGGGCTTTCGCTCGGAGATCGTGGAGATGACCGAGATCGGGCCCCAGGTCGTCGCCAGGGTGCAGGTCCACGGCCGCCCGGCCGGCGGGCGGGAGCTCGACTTCGAGTTTTCCACCCTGATGCGGGTGGAGGACGGCCGGATCGCCCGGGCCGACAACTACGAAGACCACGAGGAGGCGCTGACCGACGCTGGGCTGCGGCTCGGCAAGGCCGGCTAGCCGCGCTCCGCCAGAGCGGTCTCGAACGCCTCGCGCGCCTCGCGGCCGCGGACTGCGAAGACGACGCGCTTCAGGCCGCTGCCGGCCTCGAGGTGGCGGCGGACCTCCTCGACCTCGATCCGGGCGGCCTGGTCGAGCGGGAACCCGCCGACCCCAGTCCCGAACGCGACCAGCGCCAGGGACGTCGCGCCCAGCTCGTCGGCCTTGCTCAGAGTGCTCGCAGTGGCCTGCCGAATGATCTGCGCCGAGGTCGGGCCGCCCAGCTCCATGGTCGCGGCGTGGATGACCCAGCCGGCCGGCATCCGGCCGGCCGTGGTCTCCACCGCCTGGCCGAGCCCGATCGGCGACTTGCGATCGCACTCGCGCCGCAGCTCGGGCCCGGCCGCCCGGGCGATCGCCGCTGCCACGCCGCCCCCGTGCTGGAGGCGGGTGTTCGCGGCGTTGGCCACGGCGTCCAGCTCCAGCGTGGTGATGTCCGCCTCGACGACCTCGATCATGGGACCTAACGGCCCGCCGGGCCACCGACCGGCGCGCGCGGCGGTGCCGCGTCGGCGGCTTGGTCAGGCCACCTCGGCCGGCTCGTCCTTGCCGGCCAAGCGGTCGCGGCCGCGCTGGACCGCGCCGATGAACTTGGTGAGGTTGACCTCGAGCGTGTTGAGGATCTCGTCGGCATAGTCCTCGGCGCCGAGTCGGAT
The DNA here is from genome assembly GCA_036257715.1 of Solirubrobacteraceae bacterium. GTDB lineage: Bacteria > Actinomycetota > Thermoleophilia > Solirubrobacterales > Solirubrobacteraceae > DATAEY01. The sequence goes on from DATAEY010000001.1 coordinate 5,912, forward strand.
CTCGCGCTCCCGGGCGCGGGCGTCCTCGATGATGTCCTCGGCGGCGCGCTCGGCCTGCTTGGTTATCTCCTCCTGGGAGATGAGCTTCTCCTGGCGGTCGCGCGCCTCCTTGACGATGCGCTCGGCCTCGCGCTTGGCCTCGGCCAGCATCTCCTGGCGCTCCTTGACGATCCAGCGCGCCTGCTTGATCTCCTCGGGTATCGTCGCGCGCATCTGGTCGAGGATGTCGTAGATCTCCTCCTTGTCGACGCGTACCTCGTCGGTCAGGGGGACGCGCTTGGCGTTGTGCACCAGGTCGTCGAGCTTGTCGATCAGTACGAGGACGTCCATTCGGGCCTCAGTTCGTCACCTCTGAAGTTCTTCCTCCAAGCGTCGCGCCACCGTCGGCGGCACTAGCTCGTCGATCTTGCCCCCGAACGTGGCCAGCTCCTTCACCCCGCTCGAGCTGAGGAAACTGTACTGCGGGCTGGCCATGAGGTAGACGGACTCTATCTCCGGGGCCTGCATGCTGTTGAGCTGGTTCATCTCGAACTCGTACTCGAAGTCCGAGATGGCCCGCAGCCCCTTGACGATCGCCCTCGCGCCCTTCTGGCGCGCGAAGTCCACGATCAGGTTCTGGAACGGCTCCGCCTGGACGTTGGGCAGATGCGCCGTGGCCTCCTCGATGAACGCGCAGCGCTCGGCGGCGCTGAACAGCGTCTTCCCCTTGCGGATCGGGACGTCGACCACCGCCACGATCAGCCGGTCGAACATGCCCGCGGCGCGGGCGATCACGTCGAGATGGCCATTGGTGATCGGGTCGTATGAGCCGGGGCAGACGGCGATGTGGCTATCGGGGCTCATGGATGCGGATCAGCGTGTCGCCGTAGCGGCGCTCGTGGGTCACGGGCAGCGCCAGCTCGAGCGGGGCACGCCGGTCGCTCTCGCACGCCACCCGAGCCCGCGGGGCGAGCACCGGCGGCAGCAGCAACGACAGGTCCCCGGCCAGCCCGCCGGCCCGGCGGTATGGAGGGTCAACCAGGACGAGATCGTATTGACGCCCCCGCGCGCTTGCGTTGCGGAGGAAGGCGCGCGCGTCCTGCCGGCGCACCTCCACCGCCCGCGAGAGGTCGAGCGCCTCCAGGTTTTGGCGCACCGCGCGCACCGCCTGGGACCCGCTGTCCACGAACGTGGCGCCGGCCGCGCCCCGCGAGAGCGCCTCGATGCCCAGGGCGCCCGAGCCGGCGAACAGGTCGAGCACCGACAGCCCGGTCACGTCGCCCAGCAGCGCGAACAGCGCCTCGCGGACGCGGTCGGCGGTCGGGCGGGTGGTGTGGCCCGGCGGCGAGCGCAGCCTGCGGCCGCCGTAGCGCCCGGCGACGACCCTCAGCTGGCCGCTGGCGGGCACCCGGATCATGCCGGAATGGGCTCCAGCGCCTCGGCGCCGTAGGCGCCGCGCACCGCGGCGGCGAGCAGCGCGTGCTCGGGCGCGGACAGGTCGGGATCGGGTTCTAGCACCGCGGCCGCCCAGCGATGAGCCCGCTCGAGCAGCTCGAGGTCGAGCTCGGCGATCCCGGACTGGCGAGTCCCGATCAGCTCGCCCTCGCCGCGCAGGCGCAGGTCCACCTCGGCCAGCTGGAAGCCGTCGTCGCTGGCGGCCAGCGCCTGGAGGCGGGGGGAGTCGGTGGGGCCGAGCAGCAGGCACAGCGACGGGTGCTCGCCCCGCCCCACGCGGCCGCGCAGCTGGTGCAGCTGCGAGATGCCGTAGCGCTCGGCGTCCTCCACCAGCATCACGGTGGCGTTCGGCACGTCGATTCCGACCTCGATCACCGAGGTGGCCACCAGGACGTCCGCTTTCCCCGCGGCGAATGCGCTCATCGCCGCGTGCTTCTCGCGCGGGCGCAGCTGACCGTGTAGCAGGACGACGCGAAAGTCGCGGAATTCGGTCCTGGTCAGGCGCTCGTGCTCGCGGGTGGCGGCGCGCGCCTGCAGCGTCTCAGACTCCGAGACCAGCGGGCAAACCACGAAGGCCTGGCGCCCGGCCCGCAGCTCCTCGCGGATGCGCGCGTAGGCGCGCGAGCGCTCCGCCCGGGTGGAGGCTACGTGGGTGCGGATCGGCCGCCTTCCGACCGGCAGCTCCCGCAGCGCGGTGACGTCCAGGTCGCCGTACTGGGTCAGAGCGAGCGTGCGCGGAATCGGCGTCGCGGTCATGTGCAGGACGTGCGGCGCCAGGCCGTCAGGGGCCTTGGAATCCAGTGCCTGGCGCTGACGCACCCCGAAGCGGTGCTGCTCGTCGACCACGGCGACCGCCAGGGACGCGAACCCGACGTCATCCTCGATCAGCGCGTGGGTTCCTACCACCATGGCCAGCTCGCCGCTGGCCAGCTTGCCGAGGATGTCCCCGCGGCGGGCGGCGGGAGTCGACCCGGTCAGCAGGGCGATAGGCACGCTCTGGCCCGGCATCAGCGCGTGCAGCGTGGCGAGGTGCTGCTCGGCCAGGGTCTCGGTGGGCGCCATCAGCGCGGCCTGGGCGCGATGCTCCACCGCGCGCAGCATGGCGTGCAGGGCGACCACGGTCTTGCCCGACCCCACCTCGCCCATCAGCAGGCGCTGCATCGGGCGCGGCCGGGCGAGGTCGGCGGCGATCGCGTCCGTTGCCCGCAGCTGATCGTCGGTGGGGCGGAACGGTAGCCGCCGGCGCCACTCCTCGGTCAGCTCGGGCGGGCCGGCCAGCGGGGCGGCGGCGCAGCCGCGCTCTCGCCGCGCCCGGCGCATCAGCAGCGCCAGCTGGCGGAGCAGCAGCCGGTCGAACGCTAGGCGCCGCCGGCCGACGCGGTCGTCGCCGTCGTGCTCGGGGAAGTGGACCGCGGCGAGCGCCGCGGGACGGTCCGGCAGCCGCTCGGCGGCGCGCAGCGACCCCGGAAGCGGCTCGATGGCGTCACGCTCGGCGCCCCGCACCCCCCAGGCCAGCTCGCGCAGCTTGCGCGCACTGATGTGCTCGCTGGCGGGGTAGACCGGCACCAGCCCAGTCGAGTGGTGGTCGGCCGGGCCGCCGATCCCGTCCGCGAGCTCGTAGTCGGAGACCGAGAGCTCGTGGCGCCTCCTGCAGCGTCCGTGGAGGATCACCCGGGCCCCCTCCGGGAGCCGGTCGGCCACCCATGGCTGGTTCCACCACAGGGCCTTGACCGGTCCGGTGGCGTCGGCGACGGTCGCCTCCACCAACGTGAGCCCACGGCGGCGGACCGGTCGACGGCCGATCGCCCGAACTTCGCCGATGACCGTGGCGTCGTCGCCCGGCCTCAGGTCGGCCACCGGCCGCGCCTCCCGACGATCCTCGTGGCGATGGGGTATGTGCTCGAGCAGGTCGCCGACGGTGCGCAGTCCCAGCGCCTCGGCCCCGCGCGCGGCGCGGGCGGGCCTGACCGTGAGCGTCCGCCGCAGGCGCGAGGGTCGGGGGCGCGACCGCAGCGGCGCCGTCAGCAGCCGCTCCCGATCCAGGGGTTGTGAGGTGGCGAACGCGACCGGGATGGTGCTGAGCATCGCAGCACCAAATGATGATCCGCGGGCCGGTCGCCTCAGGCGCCTACTCGGCGCTGATCAGCCACCAGTACCGGGGCTGCCCACCCTCGGAGCACTCGATCTCGACCCCGGCCGGCGCCAGCCGGGGGATGACCTCGTCGTCCAGGGGCGCGTCGCGGCCCCTGATGCAGGTCACCAGCTCGGCGCCCTCCCCGAGGCTCCCCAGCACCGCCCGCAGGGCGGTCTCGGGCTCGCCCCAGGCGATCACCTCGTTGCCCACGAAGCCGACGGCATCGCCGGCGCGGAACCGCCCGCGGCCGTCGTCGCGAGCGGCCGGCGCCACCGCGCCGGTGCGCACGTGGCGCAGCGCCTCGTCGACCGCGTGCGCGTTGGCGGCGGCGTCACGGCCCGGGTCGAACGCCACCGCGGCGGCCAGCCCCGCCTGCGGGGAATGCGAGCGGACCACGCGCACCCGCTTGTCGGACAGCTCGGCGGCGCGCTCGGCCGTCATGATCACGTTCGGGCTGTTGGGCAGCACCACGACCTGCTCGGCCGGAGCGGCGTGGATGCCGGCCAGCAGTTCGTAGGTTGAGGGGTTCAATGTCGCCCCTCCGTCGAGGGCGTGGACCCCGAGGCCCTCGAACAGGGCTCGCATCCCCGCCCCGGACACCACCGACAGCGCCGCGCAGGTCGCCTGGGCGCCGTTGCGGGCGGCGAGCCGTCGGTCGCGGGCGCGCTCCTGCTCGCGCATGTCGGCCACGTCGAAGTGGGAGACCGTCCCCGAGTCGGCGAACAGCTCGGCCGCGCGCTCAGGGTCGTCGGTGTGGACGTGAACCTTGAGCGTGCGCTGGTCGCCCACCACCAGAACGCTGTCTCCGAGCGACTCCAGGTGCGGGATCCAGGCCGACGAGTCCAGCCCGTCCCCGGTGACCGCGAAGTTCGTGCAGTAGCGGTAGGTCGAGGAGCGGTGCTGGGGATGGGTCACCCGGGCCGGCGCGTGATGCTCGAGGTGAGGCGCATCGGCGCCTCGCAGCGCCGCGACGATCCCCGCGAACAGGATCGTCGCGGCGTGCCCCCCGGCGTCGACGACTCCGGACTCGCGGAGCACGGGCAGGAGATCGGGGCCGCGACGCACCGACTCCCTCCCCGCCTCGACCGCCCGCTCGAGGAGGTCGGCGATGACGGCGTCCTGCTGCTCCGGCGAGGCATAGGCGGGCAGCCGGGGCGCGGGCATCCGGGCGAGCTCGCTGGCCACGCGGTGGGCCATCTCGCGCATCACCGTG
>DATAEY010000002.1:0-7564 GCA_036257715.1 Solirubrobacteraceae bacterium
GGCGTTCGGCGGCGACGGCACGGTCAACGAGGCGGTCAACGGCCTGGCGCGATCGCCGGCTCCGTTGACCTGCCTGCCCGGAGGGACCACGAACGTCTACTGCCGGCTCCTGGGAATCCCGCCCGAGATCGTGGATGCCACTGAGCACCTGCTGCGCCTGGCCGACGACTGGCGGCCGAGACAGGTGGACCTGGCCAGGGTCAACGACCGCTACTTCACGTTCTCGTCGGGCGTCGGCCTGGACGCCAGCGTGGTCGAGCGCGTGGACGCCCACCCGCGCCTGAAGGCGCGGCTCGGCGAGTACTACTTCACCTACGCCGCGGTCACCACCTTCTTGCGCCGCTACCTCGTGCGCCCGCCCCGGATCGAGCTCGAGGCCCACGGCCAGCGGCTGTCGGGAGTCACCGCCGTGGTCCAGAACGCGACCCCGTACACCTACTTCAACCGCCGGCCGATCGAGCTGGGCGAGGGGACCGACCTGGTCAGCGGCCGCCTGGCCGGCGCCATCCTGCACCGCGCGAACCCGATCGACATGCCGACGATCATCGCGCGCGCCTTCTCGCGCCGGGCCCGGATCGTGCGTCATCGGCAGGTCACGGGCTTCACCGGCGCCCGGGACGCGGCGATCCGCTCCGCCGACGGCCGGCCGGTTCCCCTCCAGGTCGACGGCGACTACATCGGGGACGTCGTGGAGGCCCGCTACGACGTGGCGCCGCGGGCGCTCTCGGTCGTCTCCTGAAGCCCGGCGCTAGACGATCGGCCCCGATGTCGTGCGTGCGCGGGTCGTGGGATCGGTCACCTAGGCCCCGGGGGTCACCCGGTAGGCGTCGAACACCGCGTCCACGTTGCGCAGCCGGCTGATCGCGCCGTCCAGCGCCCGGGTGTCCCCGACCTCGACCACGAAGCGATTGCGGACCATCTGGTCGGAGACCCCGCAGTGCGCCTCGAGGATGTTGATCCCGGTCTCCGCGAAGGTCCGCGACAGGTCCTCCAGCAGGCGGTGGCGGTCCCAGGCGTCGACGTGGATCTCGACCTTGAACGAGGTGCGCCCCTCTCCATCCCAGCTGACGCGGGTGAAGCGCTCGGGGTCCTTGCCCAGCGCGCGGGCGTTGGGGCAGTCCTTGCGATGGATGGTTATCCCCCGGCCGAGCGAGATGTAGCCGACGATGGGGTCGCCGGGGACCGGATGGCAGCAGCGCGCCAGGCGCAACATCACGTCGTCGATCCCCTCCACGGTGATCCCGTACTGCGTGGCCGACGAGTCGGGGGCGCGCCGTGGGCGACGCGTGGAGAGCACTCCCGCCGGCGTCGGCTCGGCCGCGGCCGACTCCCCCTGCTTGAGGCGCTGCAGGACCTTCTGGACGACGACCTTGGGCGAGATCTTGGCCGCGCCCAGGGCGATGTAGAAGTCGTCGGCCTTGCGGAAGCCCATCTCGCGGACCACGTCGGCCAGCAGCGGCGAGCCGACCACCTTCTGGGCGGGGAGGCCCTGCTTGCGCAGGTGCTGCTGCAGCAGCTCTCGGCCCGAGTGCTCGGTGTCCTTGCGCGACTCGGCCTTGAACCACTGCTTGATCTTGTTGCGCGCCCGCGTCGTCTTGACCAGGGCCAGCCAGTCCCGCGAGGGCCCACGCTCGCGCTTGGAGGTCAGGACCTCGACGATGTCACCGGACTTGAGCTTGTAGGACAACGGAACCATCTTGCCGTTGACCTTGGCGCCGACGCACCGGTGCCCGACGTCGGTGTGGACCTCGTAGGCGAAGTCCAGCGGGGTGGCGCCCGCGGCCAGGGACTTGACCTCGCCCTTGGGCGTGAAGACCAAAACCTCGTCCTCGTAGAGGTCGACCTTCAGCCGCTCCACGAAGTCGCCCGAGTCGTTGTCCTGCTGCCAGTCCAGCAGCTGCCGGAGCCATCTGAGCTTCTCGTCGGAGTCGGTGGGCATCCGCGCGCCGCGGTCGGCGCCGCCCTTGTACATCCAGTGCGCCGCCACGCCGAACTCGGCCATCTCGTGCATATCGTCCGTGCGGATCTGGATCTCCAGCGGGCGTCCCTCGGGCCCGATGACCGTCGTGTGCAGCGACTGGTACATGTTGAACTTGGGCATGGCGATCATGTCCTTGAACCGCCCGGGCAGCGGCTTCCACAGCGAGTGGATGACCCCGACCGCCCCGTAGCAGTCCTTGACCGACTTGACCTTCACCCGCATCGCGGTGAGGTCGTAGATCTCGTTGAACTCGCGACCCTTCTTGGTCATCTTCGAGTAGATCGAGTAGAAGTGCTTGGCGCGGCCGGAGATCTCCGACTCGATGCCGAGCGCCTCCAACTCCTTCTGCAGGTAGGCGCCGGCCTTCTCGACGTAGCGCTCGCGCTCCTCGCGCTGCTGGGCCACGAGCGCCTTGATCTCGTTGTACTTGCGCGGGTGCAGCGTCGCGAACGCCAGGTCCTCGAGCTCCCACTTGATGGCGTGGATCCCGAGCCGATGCGCGATCGGCGCATAGATGTCCAGGGTCTCCTTGGCCTTCTCTATCTGCTTCTGCTTGGGCAGCGCCGACAGCGTGCGCATGTTGTGGAGGCGGTCGGCCAGCTTGATCAGGATCACCCTGATGTCGGAGGCCATCGCGATCATCATCTTGCGGTAGTTCTCGGCCTGGGCCTCGTCGCGCGACTGGAAGGTGATGCCGGTCAGCTTGGTCACGCCGTCGACCAGGGCGGCGACCTCGTCGCCGAACTGGTCGCGCACCTCCTCCAGAGAGGCGGAGGTGTCCTCCACCGTGTCGTGCAGGAGAGCGGCGCAGAGGGTCTCGGTGTCCAGGCGCATCCCCGCGCACACCCTGGCCACCCCGACCGGATGGGTGATGAAGTCCTCGCCCGACCGCCGACGCTGGTCGGCATGGTGCTCGCAGGCGAACAGGAAGGCGGCGGCGACCGCGTCGCGGTCGATGCTGAAGCGGGCCTCGTCGGCGTGCTCCTCGACGATCGCGAACAGGTCGCCCAGGAGGCGCGCCTCGCTCGCGGATAGCGACTCGAGCCGCTCGGGCGCCGCCCTGCCGGCACCGCGGGCGACGCCCACCGGTGCCCGCTCCACCACGGGCGCGGCGCGGCGCGAGCGCGACTTGGCGGAGGCGCTGCGCGCGGGCTTGGCGGCGCGCGCGGTGCGCTTGCGTCCGGCCCCGTTGCCGGCGGTGCCGGTCGAGGCCTTGCTCGCGCGCGACTTGCCGTCCTTGCCCGCCGGGGGCTTGCGCTTGGCGCCGCCCGAGCCCGCGGCCCGGGGCTTCACGCCGCTTGTGCTGTCGGCCGGCTCAGGTATCGCTCTCCATCCTCGCGTCGACGTTCGTATGCCCGGAATGCCGGAGACCGCTCCAGCGCCGTCCGCCCGGCCGCCGTCAGGCTCACGGCGGCCCGGTCCCGGTCGAGGCTGACGAGGCGCAGCTCCACGAGGACCCGCAGCAGCCGGCCCGCCAGCGCCGGCGAGCGCGGCCGGTCCGGGTCGGCGCGGAGCACCGTCTCGAGCTCCTCGCCGGCCGCCCCGTCCCGGTCCCGAAGGGCCCGGTAGAGGGCAACGAGCGCGGCGCGCAGACCGTACTCCCGCTCATTGGTGTGTCGAGCAAAGCGTAGCTCAGGCTCCCCCCAGGTCAGGTGGGTGAAACCCCCGCCGCGGGCGGCCTCCAGCAGGTCGGCCTGGTGCTGGTGGGCAGGCGGGTCCAGGGCGATGAGGTGGCGGATGTCGGCGGCCAGCCCCGGGTCGCACTCCAGCGCCGCCCATGAGCACAGCGCGAACCCGCCCAGCCGGCCGCGCAGCCCGCGCAGCCGGCAGGGCACGTCGGCGCACACCACCAGCACCGCCTCCCCGGTGGCGACCGTGTCCGCGACGGTGCCCGCGATCCCCTGGCCGCGGCGATCGACCTTCACCCGCGCGGCGCGGGGCGCGGGCGGGGGAGGCGGCCAGGGCTCCAGCTCGGCCTCGAGCTCGTGCAGCACCCCCGTCCAGTAGCGGTCCGGCTCGCCCAGGACTCGGATCGGCGCCGGCCGGCTCGGCCTCGCGGTGCGCAGCACCAGCCGCGGCTCGACCGCTCCGTTCCAGGCGTGAGGCTCGAGCCTGAAGGTCGCGTCCACTGGCTGCTCGAGCGGCGTCGGCAGGCGGCCTCCGGGCACTCCGAAGGCGACCGCCCGGGAGTGGGCTCCGCCACCGTGCACGGCGAAGCGCACGTGCCGGCCGTCCCCCATCGTGACCGGAGCCGCGAATGCGGCGGCGGGCAGCAGGAGCGACACCTCGGGGTTGCCGACGCCGAACGGCGCGAGGCGCTCGAGCTCCTCGGCCAGCGCCAGGTCCAGCCCGTCGCCGGCGACGACGGCGTCCACCGTCTCCACCGAGACCAGGTCCTCGGGGGCGAGGGTGCCGGCCGCGTGGTCCTCGAAGGCGGCCACGAAGGCGCGCAGCTTCGAGCGCTCGAGCTCTAGCCCGGCGGCGGCCCGGTGGCCTCCGTGGCGCCTCAGGTGGCGCCGGCATGTCCTCAGCGCGGCCAGCAGGTCGAAGCCCGGGATCGAACGGCCCGATCCGGTCCCGGTCTGGCCCTCGAGCGCCACCAGCACAGTGGGGCGGTGATGCCGCTCGGCGATGCGCGACGCCACGATGCCGATGACCCCGGGATGCCAGTCCTCGCCGGCCAGCACGTAGGCCGCCCGCTCGGGGCGCTCGGCCACCTGAGCCTCGGCGGCGAACAGGATCCGGGTCTCGGCGTCGCGCCGCCTGGCGTTGGCCTCGTCGAGCTCGTCCGCCACCTGCTTGGCCCGCTCCTCGTCCTCGGTGAGCACGAGCTCGAGGCCGGCGTCGGCCCGGTGCAGGCGCCCGGCGGCGTTGATGCGCGGCGCGAGCCGGAACGCGACGGTGTGGGCGTCGACCGCCGAGGGATCGAGCTGGGCGACTCGCATCAGCGCGCGCAGCCCCGGCTTGGCGGTGCCGGCCAGGGCCCGCAGGCCCTCGCGCACCAGGCACCGGTTCTCTCCCACCAGCGGGACGCAGTCGGCGACCGTGGCCAGGGCGACCAGATCCAGGTCCTGCTCGGCGACCACGGATGCGCCCGCGGTGCGCTCGAGCGCCTCGGCCAGCTTCGCCGCCACGCCGGAGGCGCACAGCTGCGGGCACGGATAGCCGCCCAGCCCGGGGTGGACCACGACGGCGGCGGGAAGTCGACCGTCCGCCGAGGGCTGGTGATGGTCGGTCACCACCACCTCCAGGCCCGCGGCCCGCGCGCCCGCGACCTCGTCGACCGCGGTGATCGCGCAGTCCACCGTCACGAGCAGCCGGGTTCCACGGCGGGCCAGGGAGTGCACCGTCGCCGTCGACAGCCCGTACCCCTCGTCCAGGCGGGAGGGGAGGAACCAGTCGACCACGGCGCCCAGACGGCGAAGGCAGCGCACCAGGATGGCAGTCGAGCAGACCCCGTCGACGTCGTAGTCGCCGTGGACGGTGATCCGGGAGCCGGCCGAGACGTGTCGCAGGATCAGCGCGACCGCCTCGTCCATTCCTCGGCAGCTGAGCGGGTCGTGCCGTGTGTCCGCGGCCAGGAAGCGGCGGGCGTCGGCCGGCTCGCCCAGTCCCCGTCGCACCAGCACCTGCGCCAGCGTGTGGGAGACGCCCAGCTCGCGCTCGAGCGCCAGCGCCGCGCCGAACCGGTACGGCGCGAGGTGAAGGCGGGGCGTCGTGCGCTCGGCGGACACGACGCCGGAGCGTAGGAGCGGGCCTCGACGGAACCGCCCGCGCCGCCCCGGCCGGCCGCGGTCAGCCCGCGGGCGAGCGGCGGATGCCCTCGAGGTAGGCGACGGCGATTCCCGCCACGGCCCCGGGGACCGCCTCGACGGCGGTGAGCAGGTGGGTGGCGTCGGCGCCCGGGACCGCCATCCCGTTGACGACGAGCCCGAAGACGATCGCGCCCGCCAGCGCGCCCAGGAAGGCGCCCACGATCCCGCCCCAGAAGCGATCCGGCAGGAAGATCGTGAAGTGCCAGATCGCCAGGCCCATCATGGTCCAGGCCAGAAGCGCCATCAGCGATTCCTCCCGTGGCGCCGGGTCCGCCGCTTGGCCGCGGCCCCGGGCTGGCGCTTGGGCTTGCGCGGCTTGGCCGGGCGGGCCCCGGCGGTCGCTGAGGTGACGTTCGGCGGGCGGCCGGGAGCCGGGCGGTCGGGCTCGCCGTCGGTGTCCAGGTCGCGGACCAGGTCGTCGAACTCCTTCTGGGAGATCTGCTCGGGCGCCTGGGCCGCCGTCAGGCGCTCGCGCCGACGCCGGGCTGGGGCCGCCGGCTCCGCGTCCACGGCCACCCCGCCGACGGTGGCCACCGCGTAGGCCGGCACCACCCCGCCGGACTCCCGGCGTATGCGCTCGGCCCGCTGGGCGTAGACGCGCTCGCGCTCCTTCCAGTGGGTCAGCACCGGGGATGCGATGAAGACCGAGGAGTAGGTGCCGGAGGCCACTCCCACCAGCAGCGCGAAGGCGAAGTCCTTCAGCGTCTCGCCCCCGAACAGCAGCAGCGCCGTGATCGGCAGCAGCGTGCTGAAGCTGGTGGCCAGCGACCGGGTCAGGACCTCGGACATCGAGCGGTTGACGATCTGGGAGAAGGCCGCCCGGGGCATCCGGGGCACGTTCTCCCGGATGCGGTCGAACACGATGATCGTGTCGTAGAGCGAGTAGCCGAGGATCGTCAGCAGCGCGGCGACCGTGGCGGTGGTCACCTCACGGCCGGTGAGCGAGTACACGCCGCTGGTGATGAGCAGGTCGTGCATCAGGGCGATCAGCACCGGCACCGCGTATTTCCACTCGAACCGCAGCGCGATGTACGCCGAGATCAACAGCAGGGAGGCGATGATCGCGATGACCGCGGTCCGGGCGACGGTCTGGCCGAAGGTCGGCCCGATCGACTGATTGGAGAAGTTGTCGCCCACCCCGAAGCGCTGGTTGAGCGCCTGGCGGACCTCCTGCACCTTGGCGGGCTGCAGCTTGCGGGTGGCGATCTGGACGACGTTGGCGCCGAGCGCGGGGTTGTCGACCCGCTGGATCTTGGCGTCCGGGAACCCCTGCGCCGCCATCACCGAGCGAACCTGGTTCTCGCTCGCGGGCCGCTGCAGCCCGGTGGTGATGCGGGTGCCCGACTCGAAGTCGATGCCGAAGTTGAGCCCCTTGCCACCGATGGCGAGCGCGCCGATCAGCAGGATGACGCCCGACATCGAGAAGAACCACTTGGAGGCGCCCATGAAGTCGGCCCTCCAGCGATGGCGCTGCTCACCGGCGCCCAGGGCCGAGGGGCGGGCGACCAGCCGCGAGCGGCTCATGTTGCCCAGGATCGCCTGGGTCGCCAGCACCGCGGTGAACAGCGAGACGATCGTGCCGACCCCGAGAGTGAACGCGAACCCCTTGACGCCGGCGGTGGCCAGGATGAACAGGATGAACGCGGTCATGAGGGTGACCACGTTGGCGTCGAGGATCGAGGAGAAGCCCTTCTTGTAGCCGGCGGCGATGGCGCGCGGGATCGCGTTCCCCGCGCGCACCTCCTCCTTGACGCGCTCGAAGATCACG
>DATAEY010000003.1:0-14013 GCA_036257715.1 Solirubrobacteraceae bacterium
CCGAGGTCGACCAGCATCACGTGCTCGGCGCGCTCCTTCTCGTCGGCGAGCAGCTCGGCGGCGATGCGGCGGTCCTGCTCGGGGCTTGTGCCGCGCGGGCGGGTGCCGGCGATCGGCCGGGTCGCGGCGCGCCGGCCGGTCACCGTGAGCAGCGGCTCGGGGCTGGCGCCGGCGACCTGGAAGTCGCCGAAGTCGAGGAAGTACATGTACGGACTGGGATTGACCGCCCGCAGGCCGCGATACACCGAGAACGCGTCGACCGGCACCGGGGCCGACCAGCGCTGCGAGGGCACGACCTGGAAGGCGTCGCCGGCGTGGATGTACTCGACGATGCGCGCGACCGTGGCCTCGAACTCGGCTCGCGACAGGTTCGGGGAGAAGCGGGGCATGTTCCGGGCGATCACCGGGTGGGCGGGGCGCGGCACCGGGCCCGCCAACCGCTCGCGCACCCGCGCGATCGCCTCGCACGCGGCGGCGTACGAGCGCTCGACCTCGTCCTCGGCGTAGACGTTGGCCAGCACCGAGACCGTGTGGCTGAGATGGTCGAACACGACCAGGGCGTCGGACATCATCAGGGCCATGTCCGGGAGGCCGAGCGGGTCGGGGTTGGGATCTCCCAGTGACTCGACGGTTCGGACCAGGTCGTAGCCGAAGAAGCCCACCGCCCCCCCGGCGAACGGGGGCAGCCCCGGCAGCGGGGCCTGGCGGTGGCGCGCGACCGCGGCCTGGGCGAGGCCGTAGGGGTCGCCCGGGTCGCCCAGCGACCAGCGCACCACCCGGCGGGGACGGAACCCGATGAACGAGTAGCGACCCACCCGCTGGCCCTGCTCGGCCGACTCCAGCAGGAACGCCGGCCCGTCCTCGCGGAGCTTGAGGAAGGCGGAGACCGGTGTCTCGCAGTCGTCGATGAAGGTGTGGCGCAGGGGGATCAGGTTGTGCTCGAGCGCGAGCTCCCGAGCCTGGTCGAGGCCCGGGGAGACCGAGGGCAGCTCCGCGGCGACGGCCATCAGGCGGCGGTGCCGCGCCGGCGCGCCTCGAGGACCCGCTCGGCGTCGGCCAGTCCCAGGTCGCGAGAGCGCAGCAGCACACATAGGTGGTAGAGCAGGTCCGCAGCCTCCTCGGCGACCCGCTCGTCGGTCTCGTCGACGGCGGCGCGGGTCACCTCGTCGGCCTCCTCGCGGACCTTGTCGGCGAGCCGGTCGGGCGCGTCCAGGAGGTCGACCGTGTAGGAGCGGGACGGGCGGTCCCGGGCGCGTTCGGCCACCACCCGCTCGAGGGCGGCCAGGGCCTCGTGCGGGGCGGCCGGCTCGAGCTCTCCGCGGTGGAAGCAGGTCCGCTCGCCCGTGTGGCAGGCCGGTCCCGACGGTTCCACCAGCGCCAGCAGCGCGTCGGCGTCGCAGTCGTAGCGGATGGCGCGCAGCGCCTGGGTGTTGCCGCTCGTCGCGCCCTTGTGCCATAGCTCGCCGCGCGAGCGGCTCCAGAAGTGCATCTCGCCGGTCTCACGGGTCCGCCGCAGTGCCTCGGCATCCATGTAGGCCAGCGTCAGGATCTCGCCCGTACGCCAGTCCTGGACCACGCAGGGCACGAGCCCACGCTCGTCGTAGGCGATGTCGGCGTCTTCCACGTCCCGGTGGATTGTAGGTCCGAGCGGGGGAATTCAGCCGGGGAGGGCGATCCGATGCATGACCGTCCGTGCGTCGGGTACGCCGGCGGGGATGACCCCACACGATCAGCCACAGCAACATCGGCGGACGGAGGACCCGCCCGGACCGCGTGACGATCGTCGCAAGCGGGTCACCGACCCGTCTCGGTCGCCGTCGCCCTCCAACCCGCCGGTCGAGCGGGTGGTGGTCGCGCGCGGCCGGGACAAGCTGGAGCGGGTCCTCAGCTGAGGCGGCGGCCGCGACGCGCGAGCGTCGCGGCCGCGAGCTATCCGTCCCGAGCGCGGGCGCTCCCTGGCAGAGTTGGCCGCCATGGCCCCGATCCTGGAGCGCGACCTGGTCTACGTGACCGGGAAGGGCGGCGTGGGGCGATCCACCGTTTGCGCGGCGCTGGGGCTGGCCGGCGCCGCGCTGGGACGGCGAACGATCGTCTGCGAGGTTGCCGAGCAGGATCGCCTGTCGCGGGCGTTCGGGCGCCCCCCGCGGGTCGGTGACGAGCCGGGTCCACTCGACGACCGGCTGTGGGGCGTCTCGATCGACCCTCAGGCCGCGCTGCGAGGCTGGCTCTCCAACCAGCTCGGTTCGAGGACCCTCAGCCGGCTGCTGTTCGAGAGCGACGCGTTCAGCTACTTCGCGGCGGCCGCGCCGGGCGCCCGCGAGATCGCCACCCTGGGCCGGGCTGCCGCGCTGGCCGAGGGCGACGCCTACGACCTCGTGATCCTGGACGCGCCCGCCTCCGGCCACGGCGTGGCCATGCTGCGGACGCCCTCGACCTTCGCGGACATCGCCCGCGTCGGGCCGGTACGCAGGCAGGCGCTGGCTCTCCACCGGCTGCTCGCGGACCGCTCCAGGACCGCCTACGTCGCGGTCGCCCTGCCCGAGGAGATGCCGGTCAACGAGACCTTGGAGATCGAGCGGGCGCTGCCCCGGATCGTGGGTGGCGGGCTGGAGGCGATCGTGGTCAACGGCGTCTACCCCCGCCGCTTCGACGAGGCGGAGGTGGAGCGTGCGGCGGCGGCCGCCCGCGACGGGGACAGCGCCACCCGCCGCGCCCTCGCCGCCGTCGCGGCCGAGCACCGCTGGGCGCGGGGGCAGCGCTCACAGCTGGAGCGGCTGGGGGGCGAGGTCCGGGCGCCGGTGCTGACCCTCCCGTTCCTGTTCGAGGACGAGCTGCGCGCCCCCCAGCTCGAACGGCTGGCCGGGGAGCTGGCGGGCCAGCTGGACAAAGCCCACGCTGGATGATCGCTTCCGCCGCCGCGTGCGCAATGAGCGCGGATCGATCATCTAGATCCCGAGCCGGTCGAGCAGCGCGTCGTCGGCGCGCCACTGCCGCCGCACCCGAACCGAGAGCTCGAGGTGCACCCGCTCCCCCAGCCGCCGCTCGAGCGCGCGCCGGGCCGCGCTGCCCACCGCCTTGACCATGCGCCCCCCGGCGCCGATCAGGATGCCCTTCTGGGACTCCGTCTCCACCCAGACGTACGCCCGCACGGTCACCAGTCCGGGGGCTCGGGTGATCTCGTCGACGCTGACCTCCACGGCGTGGGGCACCTCCTGGCGGGTGCGGGCGAGCACCTGCTCGCGGACCAGCTCCGCGAGCTCGACCGCCTCGGGCAGGTCGGACCTCTGCTCGGGCGGGAAGTAGAACGGGCCGGGCGGGAGCAGGCCGACCAGATGCTCGACCAGCGGCCGGACCCCGGCGCCGGTGCGCGCGGAGATCGGGAACACCTCCGCCTCCGGGTTCAGCTCCGAGCCGGCCTGCAGCACCGCGGCCGTGGCCGCGCGGTCGAGGCGATCGGTCTTGTTGACGGCGATCACCACCCGCTCGGGGCCGTCGCGCAGCCTGGCGGCGATGTAGCGATCGCCCGGGCCGACCGGCGTGTTGCCGTCGACGACCATCACGGCGGCGTCGCAGTCGGCCAGCTCCTGCTCGACGCGCCGCTGCATGCGCTCGGTCAGCGGGTCGCGCGGGCGTTGCACCCCGGGCAGGTCGACCAGCACCAGCTGCCAGTCCGGGCCGGTGGCCACGCCGCGGATCGCCCGGCGGGTGGTCTGCGGCTTGTCGGAGACGATCGCCACCTTGCCGGCGACGATCGTGTTCACCAGGGTCGACTTGCCGACGTTGGGGCGGCCCGCCACCGCGACGAAGCCGCTGCGGGTGGCCTCCGCCGTCGGCCTCACCCCGCCCCGGCGCCGAGGATGTCGCGCTGGAGCGCCAGCATCTCCCCGGCGTCGGTCTCATGGTCGAGCCCCGCCAGGTGCAGCGCCCCGTGCACCACCGCCTCCCGCAGGTCGGCGGCCCTGGCCGGGCAGACGACCACGTCTCCCAGCTCGCGCGGGCCCGCGGTCGCCTGCGCCGCATCGACCGGGAAGGACAGGACGTCGGTCGCCGCGTCGCGCCGCCGGTGCGCCCGGTTGAGCTCCCGGATGCGCGCCGGCGCCACGAATTCGACCGCCACGTGCCCGTGGTCGATCCCCGCCCCGCCCAGGGCCGCGGCGCAAAGGTCGGCGACCTCGTCGGCGGCGATCCGGCCGGCGGCGGCCTCGATGCCCAGCACCTCGACCTCCAGCCGCCGACTCACCGCGCTCAGGGCCGCTAGCGCGGGCGCCGCTGCGCGGCGCGCAGCTCGGGGGTGCGGCGCTCGGCGGGCCGCTCCGCGCCGGCATGCTCGTCATACGCCTCGACGATGCGCTGCACCAGCTGGTGGCGCACGACGTCCTCGCCCCCCAGGCGCACGAAGGCGATGTCCTCGATGCGACCGAGGATCTCACCGACCACCACCAGCCCCGAGCGCTGGTCGCGAGGCAGGTCGACCTGGGTGACGTCGCCGGTCACCACCACCTTGGAGTTGAAGCCGAGCCTGGTCAGGAACATCTTCATCTGCTCCGGGCTGGTGTTCTGCGCCTCGTCGAGGATCACGAAAGAGTCGTTGAGCGTGCGCCCGCGCATGAACGCCAGCGGGGCGATCTCGATGACTCCCCGCTCCAGGTGCTGCGAGACACGCTCGGGGTCGAGCATGTCGTGGAGGGCGTCGAACAGGGGGCGCAGATAGGGATCCACCTTGGCCATCATGTCGCCGGGGAGGAAACCGAGGCGCTCCCCGGCCTCGACTGCCGGGCGGGTGAGGATGATCCGGCTGACCTCGCGGCGCGACAGCGCCGCGACGGCCATCGCGACGGCCAGGAACGTCTTGCCGGTGCCCGCCGGGCCGATGCCGAAGGTGATCGTGTTGGAGCGCATGGAGTCGACGTAGCGCTTCTGGTTGAGGGTCTTGGGCGCGACCTTGGTCGAGCGGTGTCGCCACACGACGTCTTCGAGGATCCGGGCCGGGCTCTCGTGCTGGTCGAGCGCCCGGGTCACCGCTTCGATGGTGCCCGGAGCGATCTCGTGACCCTCGTCGATCAGCTCGGAGAGCTCCCGCACGACGGTGGCGCCCGCCTGCACCGCCTGGGCGTCGCCGTCGAGGGTCACGACGTTCCCGCGCAGGAAGACGTCGCACTCCAGATGTCCCTCGAGCGCCTTGAGGATCGCGTCCCCCGAGCCGGCGAGGCCGGCCGCCACAACGTTGGGGACCTCCAGTTGACTGCGCATCAGCCGCTCAAGCTCCGGGGGATGGCGTCAGGCACCGAGGGCTTCCCGCACCTTGGCCGAGACCCGCTTCCCGTCAGCGCGTCCGCCGACGCGCGGCATCACGACCCCCATCACCCTGCCCATCTCGCCGGCCGAGCTCGCCCCGGTCTCCCCCACCGCGGCCGAGACGATCTGGTCGAGCTCGGCGTCCGAGAGTTCCGCCGGGAGGTACGCCTCGATCAGGCCGGCCTCCCGCTGCTCGCGCTCGACCAGGTCGTCACGACCCGCCTCCCGGTACTGGTCGACCGCGTCCAGGCGCCGCTTGCGCTCGCGCCGCAGCGTGGTTATCTCGTCCCCGCCCTCCTTGGCGGCCTTCTGGAGCTCTGAGAGCACATAGCGCAGCGCGCCGACGCGGTCGCGGTCGCCCGACTTCATCGCGTCGGACAGGTCGGCCCTCACCTGGTCGGCAATCGTCACCGGGCCCAAGGATACGCGGACGAAGAGCGGGTTCGGGCCCGCGGCGCCCGCGCTGGTCGGGCGGACGGACGCCACCCCACAGGCCGGGCGGACGGGCCAAGGTGCTGGTGCTCGATGCCGTCGAAGCGGCGTCGGCGAGCGTCATCGTGCAGCGAGCCAAGCAGCAGAGGTGCCGGTGATCAGCTACGACCGGCTGGTCACCAACGCGGACATCGACTACTACGTGTCGTTCGACAACGTGCGCGTCGGCCGGGCTTCAGGCCGAGACCCTGGTCAAGAAGCTGCGCTCGGGCGGTCGAAGCAGCGGTGCCATGATCATGATCAACGGCGCCCCCACCGACAACAACGCGAAGCTGTTCAAGCTGGGTGCGCTGAGCGTGCTCAAGACCAGCGGGTTCGAGATCGCCAAGCAGTACGACACGCCCGACTGAAACCCTGACCAGGCCCAGAACGAGATGCAGCAGGCCATAACCGCCATGGGCAACAACGGCTTCATCGGCGCCTACGCGGCCAACGACGGGACCGCCGGCGGCGCCATCGCGGCGATGAACGCCGCCGGGATCGATCCGGCGAAGCGTCCGACCACCGGGCAGGACGCCGAGCTGGATGCCGTCCAGCGGATCCTGGTGGGGCAGCAGTACATGACGGTCTACAAGGCGGTCAAGCCGGAGGCCGCGGCGGCTGCCGAGCTGGCCGCCGCGCTCGCGCAGGGTCGCCCGGCCCCGAGCGGGGTGGTCAACCGGAGGGTCAACAACGGCCGCAAGTCCGTGCCCTCGGTGATCCTCACGCCCGTGGCGGTGACCAAGTCCAACGTCAAGGACACGGTGATCAAGGACGGCTTCTGGAAGGCATCGCAGGTCTGCACCGGATCGTTCGCCAGCGCCTGCGCCTCCGCCGGGATCAGCGGATGACCGCCAACGGCGCCCTGCTCGCCCTGCGAGACGTCGTCAAGCGCTTCGGGCCGGTGCAGGCGCTCGGCGGCGTCGACTTCGAGGTCCGCGCCGGCGAGGTCGTCGGCCTGGTGGGTGACAACGGGGCCGGCAAGTCCACTCTGGTCAAGACCATCTCGGGGATCTACGAGCCCGACGAGGGAGAGTTCTTCTTCGACGGCGAGCCGGTCACCATCCGCGGTCCCAACGACGCCAGCGCGCTGGGGATCGCCACGGTCTACCAGGACCTCGCGCTGTGCGACAACCTCGACGTGGTGGCCAACCTCTTTCTGGGCACGGAGCTGGTCGCGGCGGGGCCCCCCGGCCTTGCCCGGCAGCTCAACGAGACGGCGATGGAGCACCGCTCGCACGAGCTGCTCGAGCAGCTGGCCGTCTCGATCCCGAGCGTCCGGGCCGAGGTGGGAACCATGTCGGGCGGCCAGCGACAGCAGGTGGCGGTCGCCCGCTCGCTGCTGGGCGAGCCCAAGGTGGTGCTGCTGGACGAGCCCACCGCCGCGCTGGGGGTCGCCCAGACCGCCCAGGTGCTCGACCTGATCAAGCGGCTGCGTGAGCGGGGACTGGGCATCGTGGTCATAAGCCACAACCTGGCCGACGTCTTCGAGGTGACCGATCGCATCTTCGTCCTGCGCCTGGGCCGCGCCGCCGGCGACTTCGACGTGCGCGGCACCACCCAGGAGGAGGTGGTCGCGGCGATCACCGGCGCCGAGTTCGGGGGCCGCGAGGACGACGGGGCGGCCGCCGGCGACCCTCGCGAGCGAGCGCCCCAGGGCCCGCGATGACGGCGCATCCCCCGGCCGCCGCTCCCGCCCCCGACGCGCTCGCGCTGGAGCGCTCACCGCCCGGGCTGGTGCGGCGCTTCACGCAGGGCGATCTGGCCTCCCTGCGCGTGGTCGTCGGCCTGGCCGTCATCTGGATCATCTTCGAGATCCAGAACGACCGCTTCCTCTCGGCGGTCAACCTCACCAACCTGATGCTGCAGATCACCGCCACCGGCCTGATCTCGGTGGGGGTGGTCTACGTCCTGCTGCTGGGCGAGATCGACCTCTCGGTCGGAGCGGTCAGCGGGCTGGCCGCGGCGGTCATGGCGGTGCTGAACGTCAAGCACGGATGGAACCCCTACCTCGCCATCGTCGCGGGGGTGCTAACCGGTACGGCGATCGGGCTGGCGCAGGGCGCGCTGTTCACGCGGTTCGGGATCCCGTCCTTCGTGGTCACCCTGGCCGGGCTGCTCGCCTGGCAGGGGGCCCTCCTCTACGTGCTCGGCGAGACCGGGACGATCAACCTCACGGACCCGAAGATCACCGGCCTGGCCAACACCTTCTACCCCCCGGCGGTGGGGTGGGTCTTCGCGCTCGTGGTGATCGGCGCGTACGCGGCCGGGACGCTGGGGGGGTGGCGCCGGCGGAGGGCGGCCGGGCTGGCCGATCAGCAGGTCGGGGGGCTGGTCGTGCGCCTCGCCGTGGTCGCCGCCGCGGTGCTGGCGGTCGTGGCGATCCTCAACTCCGACCGCGGCGTGCCCCTCGCCGTGCTGATCCTCATCGCGTTCGTCGCCGGGATGCAGTACGTGGCCGGCCGCACGCGCTTCGGCCGCCACGTGTTCGCGGTGGGAGGCAACGCGGAGGCGGCCCGCAGGGCCGCGATCCGGATCAACCGCGTCCGGGTCGCGGGGTTCGCGATCGCCGGCTCGATGGCGGCGATCGGCGGCATCCTGGCGGCGTCGCGGCTGCTCGCGGTCAACCAGAGCTCGGGCGGGAGCGACCTCCTGCTGCTGGCCATCGCCGGCCCGGTGATCGCGGGAACCAGCCTGTTCGGCGGCCGGGGGTCGGTGTGGTCGGCGCTGCTCGGCGCGCTGGTCATCGGGTCGATCTCGAACGGGATGGACCTCCTGGCGCTCGAGTCGTCGGTCAAGTTCATGGTGACCGGCGCCGTGCTGCTGGCCGCGGTGATCATCGACGCCATCGCGCGTCAGCAGCGCCAGGCCGCGGGCCGGGTCTAGAGCCCGGCAGCCTCAAGCGCGGTGGTCAGCCGCGCTCGAGCAGGATCGTCGCCCACTCCCCGGTCTCGCGGCGCTCGCGCTCGCGCAGCCCACGGCGGCCGAATGCGTCCGCCACCTCGTCGGCCTCGTCGCGCAGCGCCCCACCGGCCACCAGATGACGCGGCGGGTGCGAGAGGCCGGTGGCCAGGTCCAGCAGCAGCGGGCGTAGGAGGTTGGCCGCGATGGTGTCCGCCGGGGGTGGAGGCTCGCGGCGCAGGTCGAAGCGGCGCACCTCGACGTCGACGCGATTGGCCCGGCTGTTCGCGCGGGCCGCCCGCACCGCCTCCGGCTCCAGGTCGAGCGCCCTCACCGGCGCCCATCCGAGCCGGGCGGCAGCGATCGCCAGCACGCCGGAGCCGCACCCGAAGTCCGCGAACGAGCCCGCCGGCGGCAGGCCGAGCATCAGCTCCAGGCAGGCGCGCGTGGTGTCGTGGCTTCCCGTCCCGAACGCCTGGCCCGGGTCGATCACGATGTCCAGCTGCCCGGCCGAGGCGGCCGCTGGAGCCCAGGGAGGCCTGACCCACAACCGCTCCCCGATCACGACCGGCGCGTGGAAGCGCTTCCAGCCGTCGAACCAGTCGTCGGGGAGCCGCTCGGTCGCCACCTCGCACAGCGCGTCCCCCGCCGCGGCGCGCAGGGCCGGAAGCTCGGGCAGCTCCCCGGGCGCGCCGTAGAGGGCGAACTCGACCAGCTCGCCCGCGTCCGCTTCCTCGACCCCGTTGGGCGCGAGCTCCAGAAGCTCGGCCAGGACCACCCCGGCGTGCTCCCGGCGCACCCGCAGGCCGAGCCGGATCACGCGCGCAGCACGCGGCGCAGCTTCGCGAAGACGCCCTCGTCGGACCGCATGTTCTCCTCCGACAGGCTGGACTGGAGCTCCTCCAGCAGCTCGCGCTGGCGCCCCGTCAGGTGGCGGGGCACGATCACGTTGGCCACCACGCGCAGGTCGCCGCGGGGCCCCCGGCGCAGCGGCGGAAGCCCCCGCCCGGGGAGCCGGATGGTGTCGCCGGGTTGGGTGCCGGGCTCGAGCTCGATCTCTCTCGGGCCCTCGAGCGTCGGGACCTCGATGCGCGCGCCCAGCGCGGCGGCGGGCGCCGGGACGTCGACCACCGTCACGAGGTCTTCATCGTCGCGCAGGAACCGCTCGTCCTCGCGGACCCTGACCAGGACGTAGAGGTCGCCGGCCGGTGCTCCGGCCTCACCGGCGTGGCCCCGCCCGGCCAGACGCAGGCGCTGGCCGTCCTCTATGCCGGCCGGGATGTCCACCGAGAGGCGGCGCAGCGACGCGGTGCGTCCCCGCCCGCGGCATTCGCGGCAGGGGGTCCGGGCGATCGTCCCCTCCCCGCCGCAGGCATCGCACACCGTGGCGCGCACCATCTGCCCGAACGCGGTCCGCGACACCGCCCGCAGCTGGCCGCTGCCTCCGCAGCGCTCGCAGGTCTCGATCGGAGTTCCCGGCTCGGCGCGGTTGCCGTGACAGCGCTCGCAGCGGGTGACCGCATCGTAGGCGACCTCGGCGGACGTGCCGCTGGCCACATCGGAGAGATCGATGTCGATGCTGACCGCGACGTCCCCTCCCTGGACGGAGCGGCCGGCGCGGGCCCCGCCGAACCCGAACGGGTCGCCCCCGAAGAAGGCGTCGAAGATGTCGGCGAACGAGCCGAAGCTCTCGAAGCTCGGGGCGTATCCGCCCGACCTCAGGCCCTCGGGCCCGTAGCGGTCGTAGATCCGCCGGCGCTCGGGGTCCGACAGGACCTCGTAGGCCTCGGCGGCCTGCTTGAACTTGGCCTCGGCGTCCGGATCGTGGGCGTTTACGTCGGGGTGCAGCTCGCGGGCCAGGCGCCGGAACGCCTTCTTGATCTCGCCCTCTCCGGCCCCGCGGGAGACCCCCAGCACCTCGTAGTAGTCGGCCGGCATGTCACTCGTCGTAGACGTCCTGGACGAAGCGGGAGAGCTGGAGCGCCGCCTCGCGCACGGAGGCGATCGCCCCGGCATAGTCCATGCGCCTGGGGCCGATCACCGAGACCGTGCCCAGGCTGCGGCGCGGCAATCCGTAGGAGGCTGCCACCACCGCCAGCGACCGCAGCGCCGGAGCGGCGTTCTCCCGTCCGATGCGCACGTACACGTCCGGCTGGGCCAGGGCCTCACGCAGCACGCCAAGCAACGTGACCCGTCGCTCGAGCAGGTCCACCAGCTGGTTGAGCTGGGGGACGTCCTCGAAGCGGTGCTCGTTGAGCAGGCGGGCCGCCCCCTCGACGTACAGCGTGTGCTCGGCGGTGTCGGCCAGCTCGGTGAACGCGGGCCCCAGCTCCGACAGGAAAGCCTGCTCGCGCGCCGACAGCTGGTCGTCGCTCAGCCGCGCCGCCAGCATGCGCGCGCCGAGGCCCAGGCCCACCAGGCGCTCGTTCAGGTAGCTGGCCGCCCACTGCGCCAGTCCCGGATCCACCGCCTGGTCGAAGGTGAAGATGCGCTTGGTCACGCCGCCGGTCGAGGTGATGACCACCACCATCAGCACCTGCGGCTGCAGGGCGAGCACCTCCACGTGCTTGACCGTCGAGGTCTCGATCGGCGGAGCCGAGACGATCGCCAGGAGGTTGGTGACCTGGGACAGGGCCTCCGTGGTGACACGCATGGCCTCGTCCACCTCGCTGCGCACCAGCGACAGGGACAGCCGGCGGGCCCGATCCGGGGCCCGAGGCAGCAGGCGATCGACGAAGTACCGGTAGCCGGAATCGGTGGGTATGCGGCCCGCCGAGGTGTGGGGGTGCGCCAGCAGGCCGTGCTCCTCGAGCACAGCCAGCTCGTGCCGCACGGTCGAGGGGCCCCAGCCCACCTCGACGTCGCCGGCCAGCGACTTGGAGCCGACCGGCTGTCCGCCCTGGAGGTGGCCCTCCACGACCTTGCGAAGGATGAGCTCCTGGCGAGCGCTGAGCATGCCCTCGATTCTAAGGACCGCCCGGGCGGCCTGGAGCTCCGTCCCGGTGGCCGACCTCCGAGGCCGGCGCCTACGCCGCGATGGGCAGCAGGGCGACGAAGCGCTCGTCCCCGCGGTGCTCGCCCAGCCACCCGACGACCTGCAGGGCGCAGCCGCACCGGCAGGCCAGGGCCTCGAGCTCCTCCGGGCGCCCGAACGCCTCGTACTCCTCGGCGCAGGCGGGATCCGAGCAGATCAGCCGCACGTGCAACATGGCGCGATGTTCTCCCCCGTCCCGGATGGACGAGATCCGGGGCAGCGCCGCCCGGACGGCCCGGCCGCCGTCGTCCCCCGGCCGCGGCGTCGGGACGGCGACCGCTGTGTGAGACAAATCCGGTTTGAGCAATCAGTCAGGTGGTATCCATAATGCCAACGGCGAGGGCCGGTTCGGCACATAGTCCCCCGGCCCGTCCTCGCCCGTAAAGGAGAAGGGCTCGAGCACAGGTTCGAGCCCTTCGCCGTTTCCGGGGCGTTCTGGACCCCGCCGCCGCGGCGCGGTGGCTACAGGATGATCGGCACGGTGCCGCCGTCCACCGACCAGGCGGCTCCGGTGACGTTGGAGGCGCGGGCCGAGCAGAGGAAGACGATGACCGCCGCCACCTCGTCGTCCCGACCCAAGCGGCCGAGCGGGATCTTGGCTCGGGCTTGCTCCAACACCTCCTCGCGAGCGATGCCCTGGGCCGCCGCCATCTGGTCGGCCAGACCGCCCTCGGCCGTCCACAGGGGGGTCTCCACCGCGCCCGGCGCCACCGCGTTGACCAGCACCCCCTGCTCGGCGTAGGCGTCGGCGAACACGCGTGAGAGCGACAGCTGCGCGGCCTTGCTCACCGAGTAGGCGGCGTTGGTGAGCGAGGGCCGCTTGCCCGACGACGAGCAGACATTGACGATCCGGCCCTCGCCGTGCTGGGCCATGAGCGGCGCGGCGGCGCGCATCAACGCCAGCGGGCCCATCACGTGAAGCTCCCACTGCGCCCGCCAGTCCTCGTCGCGCAGCTGGTCTAGCTGCCGCACGGCGCTGGTGCCGGCGTTGTTGACCAGGACATCGATGGCGCCGAAGCGCTCCTCGCACGCCGTCACCAGCCGCTCGCCGGCGCCCGGCTCGGTGACGTCGGCGGCGATCGCCTCGGCGCGCCCCCCCGCCCGGGCGCATTCGGCGGCGGCCCGCTCGACCCCGGCGCCGTCGCGCCCGCACAGCAGGACGTCCGCCCCCTCGGCGCATAGCGCGCGGGCGGTGGCCAGCCCGATCCCGCGGGTCGCGCCGGTCACCAGGCAGCCGCTGCCGCTCAACTCCAGGTCCATGTCGGGATGATGTCGCGATCCAGCGCGAGGAGGAGGCCGATGAAGTCCCACACCGTCTACCACACGTTCGACACCGACCGGCGCCGTGAGTTCGTGCGCATCACCGAGGACGTCCAGGCCGCAGTGGACGAGTCCGGCGTGCGCGAGGGAATGGCGCTGGTATCGGCGATGCACATCACCGCGGGCGTGTGGGTGAACGACGACGAGCCGGGGATCCAGGCGGACGCGCTGGAGTGGCTGGACAAGCTGGCGCCGCCCTCGTGGCAGCCGCCGGCCAACGACGTCGCAAGAGCCCTGCTCCCGGATCCCGGCGACTACCGCCACCATCGCGGGGGCGAGGACAACGGCGACGCCCACCTCAAGAACCTCCTCGTCCATCACCAGGTCGTCCTCCCGGTCACCGACGGCCGGCTGGACCTCGGCCCGTGGCAGGCGGTCTTCTACACGGAGTTCGACGGGCGCCGCCGCAAGCGGCTGGTGATCAAGGTTCTGGGAGACTGACCGCGATGGCGCGCGGGCGCAAGAGCCGGTTCCAGCGTCAGGTCGAGCGGTTCGCCTCCACCCGCGCGGGCGGTTGGTTCTTCGTGAACGTGGCGAATCGGATTGATCCGGCGCTGCTGCGGCTCAGCCGCGGCCGGCTGAGCATCGCTGTGGGCCAGCCCGTCCTGCTCCTCACCACGCGCGGTGCGCGCACCGGCCGCAGCCGCAGCACCCCCCTGCTCTACGGCACCGACGGGGAGCGGCTGGTACTGGTCGCCTCCAAGGCGGGCAGCCCCCGGCACCCAGCGTGGTACCGCAACCTCAAGGCCAACCCCGAGGTCCGGGTGATCGCGAGCGGGCGCAGCGGCCGCTACCGGGCGCGCGAGGCCGAGGGCGAGGAGCGGGAGCGCCTGTGGGACAGCGCGGTCGAGCTCTACTCCGGCTATGACGTCTATCAGGGCCGCGCCGGCGCGCGGCGCATCCCGGTCGTGGTCCTCGAGCCCGCCTGACCGGGCCGGCCGTCAGCTCTCCCCCAGCTCCAGCACGGCCAGGAACGCCTCCTGGGGCACCTC
>DATAEY010000004.1:0-11160 GCA_036257715.1 Solirubrobacteraceae bacterium
CTCAGCGGACTCGACGAGCCCGAGGAGATCGCCCAGCTCACGGCGCTCGAGCGCGGCAGCC
Organism: Solirubrobacteraceae bacterium; assembly: GCA_036257715.1. GTDB lineage: Bacteria > Actinomycetota > Thermoleophilia > Solirubrobacterales > Solirubrobacteraceae > DATAEY01. Next base: position 62 of record DATAEY010000004.1, read on the forward strand.
TCATGCACGAGGTCATGGAGCGGGCGATGCGCAGGTGGCTTCCTGACGACCCGCCGTCCGAGACCCGCCGCGACGACCACCTCGCCGAGCTCGACCGGATCGCCGCGGGGGTCTTCGTTGCCTACGAGGCCCGCGGCGTGACCGGATACCCCGCGCTGTGGGAGGCGGACCGCGAGGCGATCCTGCTCGACCTTCGCCTCTGGTACGAGAGGGAGGTCGCCGACCAGCACACCGGCCGCTTCGACGCCGCCGACTTCGAGGTCGGCTTCGGGCTGTCCGGCGGGAACGGCGGCTCGCACTCGACCGAACGCCCGCTCGAGCTCCCGGTCGGCAGCGGGCTGCGCTTCCACGGGCGCATCGACCGGCTGGAGTGGCGCCGTGAGGGCGGGGGGTTCCGGGTCATCGACTACAAGACCGGCCGCTTTCGCGACCGCAAGAAGGACGTCTTCGCCGGAGGCACGGCTCTCCAGCTTCCGCTCTATCTCCGTGCCGCCGCCGACATGATCCTCGGACGCGACTGGCAGGAGGGCCGCTCCGAGTACTTCTACTCGACGCGAAAGGGCGGCTTCACGCGCGTGGAGATGACCGCCGACAAGCTGTCCTCGCACCACGAGGAGTTCGAGCGTCTCCTGCGCGGGTTCGCGCAGGCGATGAGCGACGGCACCTTCGTCGCTCGGCCCTCGGACGACAACTGCAGGTTCTGCGACTTTCGCACGCTGTGCCCCGCGGTCGACGACCACCGGGCCCAGCGCGACCGCAAGTCCGACGACCAGCGGGTGCAGGCGCTCGACGAGCTGGCGAAGATCGAATGACCACGCTGATCGACGACGCCCCCGCCCGCGCGCGGATCGAGACCGACCTCGACACCAACCTGTGCGTCGAGGCCGGCGCGGGGACCGGGAAGACCACCGTGCTGGTCGCGCGGGTCGTCGCGCTGCTTCGCAGCGGCGGCGCCTCGGTCGACGACCTGGCGGTCATCACCTTCACCGAGAAGGCGGCGGGTGAGCTGTCCGCGCGCGTGCGCTTCGAGCTCGAGCGGGCGCTCGACGACGCGCGCCTCGGCGAGGACGAGCACGCGCGCATCGAGCAGGCCCTGCTCGACCTCTACCGCGCCCGCATCCAGACCATCCACGCCTTCGCCGCCGACCTGCTGCGCGAGCGCCCGGTCGAGGCCCGGCTCGACCCCCAGTTCGAGACGCTGGACGACCTGAAGGCCGACGTGCGGTTCGAGGAGGCCTATCGCCGCTGGCTTGACGGGCAGCTGGCCGAGCGCAACGAGCCCGTGGAACGGGCGATGCGCCGCGGCTTCGAGCTGCGCGCCCTGCGCCGGCTGGTCGAGACGGTGCACCGCAACCGCGAGGCGCTGCCGCTGGCCGAACCGGAGCCGACCACGCCGGATGTGGGCGGCTTCGAGGCGGCGCTGGCCGGCTGGACCCGACAGCTGAAGGAGCTGCAGCCGCGCTGCCATGCCCCCGAGGACGCGGCGCACTGCCACCTCGAGGAGGTGGTCGAGTTCCACGCGAAGGTCGAGCGCGCCACCGATCGCGACGAGGTCGAGCGCCTGATCCTGTTCGAGGCTGCGTGGCCGCGCCTCAAGGTCGGTCAGGCGGGCAACTGGGATGACGCTGCGTGCTCGCGGGTGAGGGACATCCTGACCGAGTACCGCTCGCGGCTCGGGCAGGTCAGATCGGACCTGCGCACGGACGCCCTGGTCGGCCTGCTTCCCCTCGCCGAGGATTTCGCCGAGTCCTACGCGCGCGAGCGCCGCGGCGACGGCGTGGCCGACTTCGACGACCTCCTCCTGTGGGCCCGCGACCTGCTGCGCGGCAACCACCACGTGCGGCAGCACTTCCACCGCCGAACCCGCCGCGTCTTCGTCGACGAGTTCCAGGACACCGACCCCGTCCAGGCCGAGCTCATCGCCTGGCTGTGCGCCCCGCCGGGCGCCGAGGGCGACTGGCGCGCGCTCGAGCCCGAGCCCGGCAGCCTGTTCGTGGTCGGCGACCCCAAGCAGTCGATCTACCGCTTCCGCGGCGCCGACATGGGGATCTACGACACGGTCAAGCGGGGTCCGCTGGCCGGCGAGCTGGAGTACCTGACCCGCAACTTCCGCTCCAGCGACGAGCTGCTGCACTGGCTCAATCGCCTCTTCGACCGCGTGCTCGGCGACGGCCGGAGGGGCGTGCAGCCGCCCAACGCCCCACTGGACAGCGGGATCTCGATGGCCGCCGAGCTGGGTCGACCGCCGGTCGTGGTCGTCCGCTCCGGGGCCGGCGCCGAGACGGCCGCCGGCCGGCGCGATGAGGAGTTCGGCCTGATCGCCCGCACGGTCTCGCGGGCGGTGCGCGACGAGGCCTGGCCGGTGCGCGACCCGCTGCGGGGCGACGCCGTCCGTCCGGCGCAGTGGCGCGACGTCGCCATCCTGGTTCCGGCCCGGACCGGGATCGAGCGCCTGGAGTCAGCCCTTCAGCGCTACGGCGTCCCCTACCGCTTTGAGGGCGGCCGCGGCTTCTTCGCTCGCCAGGAGGTACGCGACGTCATCTCGCTGCTGCATGCGGTTGACGACCCCACCGACGCCATCTCGATCGTCGCCGCCCTGCGCTCGCTCGCCTTCGGCTGCTCAGACGAGGACCTGCTGCTCTGGCAGATCGAGCACGAGCGGTTCGACTACCGCGCAGTCCGCACCGACGCCGCCGGACCCGAGGCCGTCCGCGACGCCATGCTCATGATGGCCGACCTCAACCGCGCCGCCCGCGGCCTGTCGCTGGCCGAGCTCGTGCGCACCGCTATCGAGAGGACCGGCCTAGTCGAGGCGGCGCTCAGCCTGCCCAGCGGTGCCCAGAGCGCGGCGAACGTGATGAAACTGCTCGACCACGCGCGCGAGTTCTCGGCCGCGGGCAGCGGCGCGCTGCGCGCCTTCACGGGCTGGCTGGCCCGCCAGCGCGAGAGCCAGGCCGACGAGCCCGACGCGCCGGTGGCCGAGGAGCGCGACGACGCCGTCCGCGTGATGACGATCCACGCCGCCAAGGGCCTCGAGTTCCCGATCGTCTGTCTGGCCAACCTCGAGTCCACCGGCCCCGGCGGCCAGACGGACGCCGTCGGCAACGTCCAGCGGGGCCGGATCGAGCTCAAGCTAGGTAGCAAGAGCCAGGGCAGCGCCTTCTGCACCCCGGGCTGGGACGAAGTCAAGCCGAAGGAGGACGAGGCGCTGGAGGCCGAGCGCGACCGCCTGCTCTACGTCGCCGCCACCCGCGCCCGCGACCACCTGGTGATCCCGGTGTGCGGCGACAAATCGGACCGCCGAAGCTTCATGTCGCGCCTGCGCGAATCGCTTCCGAAGGCCGACGGCGACGTCGAGGGCGGCCAGGAGATCGACGACTGTTGGCTCTACGACGTCTCGCTGTTGGAGCGGATCGAGCCGGCACCGCGGCCGACCGAGACGCCGGCCGAGACCGCGGCCGTTGAGGCCGCGGGGGCGGCTCGCGACCGGTGGGACCACGACCACGCCGATCTAATGCGCGAGCGTCGGCACGGCATCGAGATCGTGACCGCCTCAGGCCTCAAGGTCGACCCCCGCCCCCTGGCCGCCATCGCCGAGGCCCCAGCCGGTGGCGGCGATGAGGGCCCGACGATCGACAAGGACAGCACCCCGCCCCTGGAGCTCGGCGACGCCTTCCACCGCGTGATGGAGAAGATCACACTCCCCGAGGCCCCCGACCTCGACGAGCTCGCCCACGCCATCTGCGCCGAGGCCGCCATTCCCGACGCCACCGACCTGGTCATGGACATGGCCCGCCGCTGCCTCGACTCCGACATCGTCCAGCGCGCCATCGCCACCGGCGACGTCCACCGCGAGGTCCCCTTCGTCGTCGACAAGGACGGCAAGGTCCTCATCGGCCGCCTCGACCTCCTCTTCCGCGACGGCGACCGCGCTGTGGTCGTCGACTACAAGACCGACGCGGTCGAGCCGGGAGCTGAGCCGGCCGCCGCCGACGCGCACCGGGGTCAGGCGGACGTGTACGAACGCGCGGTTTCCGACGCACTCGGGACGGAGAACAGCGTCGTGCTGCTGTTCGCGCGGACCGGGACCACGGCGCCAACGCTCTAAAGATTTGACCTTTTCGCTGTCTGCCGTTCCGTCGCAGGCCTGACCTCATAACTGCGGCTGAAGTCGTCAGCTCAGCACGAAATCCTCGCGGCGGGAATCGCCGGCGTTTGCGCCCTAACTGCCGTCTACTGGCGTGTCGGCGGGTCTTTCTGCCGCCGCCAGCTGAACCGGGATGCCGTTGAGGACGGCGTTGCCGGAGAGGGGGTCGATGAGGGTCTCGTCGGCGAGGAGGTTGGAGTTGGTGCCGGCGTGGGCCGTGGCGACGGTCATGCGCAGGCCGGGGGTGTCGTGGCCCCAGCCGTGGGGGATGCTGATGACCCCGGGCATGACGGCGTCCGTCACCTCTACAGGGACCTCGACGGTGCCGGCCTTGGAAGTCACGCGGGCGGGGGCGCCGTCGGTGAGGCCGAGGCGGGCGGCGTCGTCGGGGTGGACGTGGGCGGTGCAGCGCTCCTTGCCGCGGACCAGCGGCTCGAGGTTGTGCATCCAGGAGTTGTTCGACCTCAGCTGGCGGCGGCCGATCAGCACCATGGCGCCGTTGGCGCGGCGATCCAGCGCCGCGCGGAGGCGCTCGACGTCGGCGGCGATCGGCTCAGGGGCGAGCTCGATGCGGCCGCTAGGAGTGCGGAGGACCTCTGGGATGCGCGGCTCGAGCGGGCCGAGGTCGATGCCGTGGGGCGCGGCCTCCAGCCCAGCCAGGCTCAGGCCGTCCGGCTTGCCGTTGAAGCCGTCGCCGTAGGGGCCGGCGCGCAGCTGCAGATCAAGCAGGCGCTCGGGGCCGCGGCGCTCGCCCAGCGCCCCCATGATCTCCTCCACCTCCCGGCCGGCGAGGGCCGCGTTCGGGCGAGCCACCTCGCGGCGCACCGCCTCGGCGGCGATGATGTCGTCGAGCGCCCGCAGATCGGCGTCGGCGCCCTGTCCGGCGGCGATCGCCGTCAGCCGCAGCAGCGTCTCCCACTCCTCCGGCATTCCCGACTCGGGCGGCATCACCGCCGGCGAGTAGTTGGCCACGTTGCGGATCGCGAGCTGGTAGAAGGCCAGGTCGTAGTGGGAGTGCTGGAGCGGCGTCGGCCCCGGCAGGATCACGTCGGCGAAGCGGGTGGTCTCGTTGACGTAGACGTCGATCGAGACCATGAAGTCGAGGCCCTCCATCGCCCGGGCCAGACGGCCGGCGTTGGGGGTGCTCACCGCCGGGTTGCCGGCGATGGTGATCAGGGCGCGGACCTGGCCCTCGCCGGGCGTGTCCATCTCCTCGGCCATGCAGCAGACCGGGAGCTCGCCGTAGACCTCGCCCAGTCCGCGCACGCGGCTGGCCCACCGGCCCAGCTTCACGCCGCGACCGCGGCCTGGCGTGCCGAGTGAGTTCGCCTGCCCGGCGGCGGCGCGGGTGAACATGGCGCCGCCGGGGCGGTCCAGGTTGCCGGTCAGCACGTTCAGAACGTCCACCAGCCAGCTGGCCAGCGTGCCGAACTCCTGGGTGCAGGTGCCGATGCGCCCGTAGACGGCGGCGCGCTCGGCGCCCGCCAGCTCGCGCGCCATACGGCGGATCTCGCCCGCCGAGATCCCGCACACGGCCGCGACCGCCTGCGGCGTGAAGTCGCCCAGCAGCGCCGGCAGCTCGTCCAGCCCGTTCAGCCACTCCCCCACCGGCCCGACGTCCACCAGTCCCTCCTCGAACAGCACGTGCGCCATCGCCGCCAGCAGCAGCGCGTCGGTCCCCGGCCGGATGAAGTGGTGCTCGTCGGCGTGCTCGGCGGTGCGGCTGCGCCGCGGGTCCACCACCACGACCTTCCCCCCGCGCTCGCGGATCGCCCGCAGCCGCCCGCGCATGTCGGGCGCGGTCATCAGGCTGCCGTTGGAGGCCAGCGGGTTGGCGCCCAGGATCAGCAGGTGGTCGGTGCGGTCCACGTCGGGGATCGGCACCGAGAGCATCGTCCCGAACATCAGCCCGGCCGAGACCTGCTTGGGCATCTGGTCCACCGTGCTGGCCGAGAAGATGTTCTTGGTCCCGAGCGCCTTGAGCAGCACCCGCGCGTAGAGGGTCAGCGACAGGTTGTGGACGTTGGGGTTGCCCAGGTAGACCGCCACCGCGTCGCGCCCGTGCGCCTCCAGGAGCGGCGGCAGCCGGTGGTCGATCTCGGCGAACGCCTCGTCCCATGAGGCCTCGACCAGCTCGCCGTCTCGGCGCACCAGCGGGGCGCGCAAGCGGTCGGGGTCCTCGTGCAGCGCCTTGAGCGAGCCGCCCTTGGGGCAGATGAACCCGTGGGAGAAGACGTCCGCCCGGTCGCCGCGGATCTTCTCCACCCCGCCGTTGAGCTGGATCTCGAGCCCGCAGGTGGCCTCGCACAAGGGGCAGGTGGCGTACGCCGTCGTCGTCGGGGTCATGGCCCTCCTGTCAGCGGCCTGGAGGATCCGGTCCGCGCCGTCGGGGCAGACTATCTCGTCGGCTGCGCGGGCGCCGGTGCCGCGGCGGCGGGCGCCTCGGCGGGCCGTCCGAGGCCGATGAACGCGACCAGCGCCGCGGCGAGCAGCGCGGCCAGGCACAGCGCCACGCCGGCCCGCGCGCCCACGTCAAAGCTGAGGTCGGCCTGCGCGATTAGCGCGGCCTTGGCGTCGGCGCCGAGTCCCTCGGCGACCTGGCGCGCGCCCTCGATCGAGTCCTGCGCCGTCGCGCGCGCCGGAGCGGGAAGTCCAGCGAGCCCGCCGCTGAGCGCGGAGCGGTAGAGCGCCCCGAAGAGGCTTCCCACCAGCGCCACCCCCGTCGCGCCCCCGATCTGGCGAGCAAGCTGGTTGACCGCGCCACCGTCGCCGGCTTTCTCGGTGCCCAGATCGTTGAGAACCACCGAGGTCGCCGGCACCAGGGCCCCCACCTCGCAGGCACCGAACAAGCCCATTGCCACCAAGACGAGCCCCAGCGGCGTTGCCGGGCCAATCAGCAGCAGGAGCGCGGTGGCGGCCGCCATCCCGCAGAGACTCGCCACCAGGGTCGCCCGGGGGCCCCACCTGGCGACCATCCGCCCGCTCGCGATGGCCGCGGGCACCATGGCGAAGCCGAGCGGGAGGATGGCCAGACCCGCCACCGCGGGCGAGCGGCCCTGTACGTACTGGAGGTACTGGGGGAGCAGGAACAGCACGCCAAAGAACGCGAGGTAGCAGCCGAAAAGCGACACTGCTCCCGCGATCACCCGCGGGCGGACGAGCACTCCCAGGTCGAACAGAGGGTGGAGTCGCCGCCGCTCGAACACGACGAACGCCGCGAGCCCAGCGATCCCCGCGACCGCAGCGGCGATCACCACCGGCTGGCCCCACCCGCCCGAGGGACCCTCGATGAGCGCGAACACCACACCGCCCAGCCCGATGGTCGACAGCGCGACGCCCCCGAGGTCCAGCGGCGGCGCGCCGGGTCGCCGCGACTCGGGTAGCAGCGCGAGCCCGGCGGGAGCGGCGAGTATCGCCACCGGGATGTTGACCAGGAAGACCGCGGGCCACCCGAGGCTGGCGACCAGGACTCCACCGAGGACCGGGCCGACGCCGATGGCCACGCCAGCCACCACCGCCCAGATGGAGATTGCCCGTGCCCGTTCCTCGACGGGGAACATCACGGTGATCAGCGCCAGCGCGGTCGGCATGATCCCGGCCACCGCCGCGCCCATGAGCACGCGGGCGCCGATGAGTTGGATGGGGTCGTCGGAGAGCGCGGCAAGCCCCGACGCGACCCCGAACAGGAGGAAGGCCCCCACGAACACGCGTCGGCGTCCGAACCGGTCGCCGAGCCCGGTCCCGAGCAGCAGCAAGGCCCCAAGGGCGACCAGGAAGCCGTCGAGGACCCACTGCAGTTCGTTGATCCCCGCACCCAGGTCGCGCGAGATGTCGGGCAGCGCGACGTTGACGATCGTCATGTCGATGCCGCTGATGAACATCGCGCAGCAGATGACGCCGAGGCCCCACCACCGCCGCGCCTCCGGCGGCTCGCGCCTGGCGGGGAAGGCATGCAGGAAACCGGCGTGCTCGATGGGCCGAGTAGATCAGGTCACGCGGCTGGGCGTGGCGCGCGGGCGGGGCTGTGCGCCCGGCCTCTACGCCGCCGCCGCGGCGCCCGCCCGCAGGTGGCCGCGCGCCGCCTCCAGCACCGCCTGGGGCTGCTCGAGCATGATGCTGTGGCCGCATTCCTCGACCACCACCAGGCGGGCCTGGGGGATGAGCTCGGCCAGGCGCTCGCCGTACGGGACCGGCACCACCTTGTCCGAGCGCCCCCAGATCAGCAGGGTGTCGGCGCTCACCCGGGGCAGCATGCCCTCCAGGCGCGGGTCGTGCATGTAGGGGTTCCACGCCACCTTGGCGGTCGCGGCCATCGCCCTGAGGAAGTTGGCCAGGTCTTCGTCGTTCAGCGACATCAGATCGGGGATGGCGATCTTGGCCAGCGGGTGGTGGGGGTCGTGGAAGGACAGGGCGCGGGCGTCCTCCTCCTTGCCCAGGGTCATGGCGAAGACGTCGGCCATCGGGACGTCGGGCACCCGGATCCCCACGCTGGCGGCCAGCACCATCCGCCCCACCCGCTCGGGCCAGCGGGCCGCCAGCTCCATGGCGATCCAGCCCCCCAGCGAGCTGCCCATCACGTCGACCTGCTCCCAGCCCCGGGCGTCCATGAGCGCCAGGTAGTGGTTGGCCAGGTCCTCGATGTCGTGGATCGTCTCCAGGCCCTCCGACTGCCAGAAGCCGGGGTGCGCCGGAGCCACCACGGTGCGGTCCTCGGCCAGGCCGCTGAGCACGTCCAGCCAGACCAGCGCCTCGCCCGCGGCCGAGTGCAGGTACAGCAGCGGCGGCCCCGACCCGCCCTCGGCGACCTGCACCCGGCGCCCGGCGATCTCCTCGAAGCCGACCTCCATCAGGCCGCCGCCAGCTGCTCGTCGGGGAAGGCCACCTGCTGGGGCGGGGGCTCGGACGCATTCGGGAAACGCTCGGCCAGGCGCGGCATCACCTGCTCGGCGAAGCGCGCCATGTTGGCCCGGGCCTTGTCGCCCGGCATGTTCCCGAGCTGGAAGAGGCCCAGCAGGTTGCCCGCCCCCAGCTCCTGGTTGTGCTCGGCCAGCTTCTCGTACACGGTGTCGGGCGAGCCCACCACGGCGTAGGTGCCGCGCTCGACGTCCTCCCAGCTCTCCACCCCGCTGATGAACTGCCTGTCCACCGAGCGGAACACCCGCAGCGCCGACTGGATGCTGGTGTAGCCCGGCGGGGCCAAGGTCAGGCCGGGGATCAGCTTGCGCTTGAAGTACCAGAAGTGCTCCTCGAACTCGGCCCGGGCCTGGTCGTCGGTCTCGCCCACGTAGATCGGCATCAGCAGCCCCATCTGCTCGGGGTGCGCCTCGTAGCCCTGGCGCTCGCAGGCCTGCTTGAACAGCCCGTAGGTCTTCTTGAAGAAGTCGATGTGGAAGTAGGGGATGCCCATGTAGGCGTAGCGACGCTTGGCCACGAAGTCCATCGTCTCCAGCGAGCCCACGCCCGGGATCCACACCGGCGGGTGGGGCTGCTGCAGCGGGCGCGGCCAGGTGTTGACGTAGCGGATCTTGTAGTGCTCGCCGTAGAACTCGAACGGGCCGGGCTGCGTCCAGGCGCGCATGATCAGCTCGTGGGCTTCGGAGAAGCGGTTGCGCGCCTGGGCCGGGTTGATCGAGAACGAGTAGTACTCGGGGCCGCCGCCCACCACCTGCCCGGCGATGATCCGCCCGCCGGACATGTTGTCGAGCATGGCGATCTCCTCGGCCACCCTGGTCGGCGGGTCGTACAGCGGCAGGGCGTTGCCCACGATCGCGATCTTCACCCGCTGGGTGCGCTGGGTGAGCGCGGCGGCGATCAGGTTGGGGCTGGGCATCAGCCCGTAGACGTTCTGGTGGTGCTCGTTGACGCAGACGCCGTCGAACCCCAGCTCCTCGGCGTAGACCAGCTGGTCGATGTACTCGTTGTAGTAGCCGCTGGCCTTCTCGGGGTCCCACAGCTCGTTGGGCACCCACACCCAGGCGGTGTCGTGGTGCTCCTCGAAGTCGTCGGGGAGGTCCCGGTAGGGCATCAGGTGAAACGCGAAGAACTTCATGGCCCCCTCGCCCGCCGGTCGTGTGGTTGGCGGGCCGCAGGGCCGGCGCGCGACCCGGCAGCCCTCGATCGGAGAACCCTACTAGCGGGCGCCAGGCTCCCAGTGGGGCGAACGACACATGCCAGCGCGCGCGGGGGCGGGAGGCTTGGCGCCAGGGCCGCGCAGCGGGATACGGAAACACGACCCGGCGTGCGCGTCCTGCGAGGCTTCCACCGTGGCGGCAGGCTCTGCGGCGGCGGTGGGCGCGCGCTCGGCGTGGGCGCCGATGGCCCACCGCACCTACCGGGCACTGTGGATCGCCCAGTTCACGTCCAACGTCGGAACGTGGATGCAGACGGTCGGCGCCCAGTGGCTGATGGGCTCGCTGAGCCGCGACCCGCTCAAGGTCGCCCTGGTCCAGACCGCGATGAGCCTGCCGATCGGCCTGTTCGCCGTACCGGCGGGCGCGGCGGGCGACATCTTCGACCGTCGCCGCGTGCTGCTGGCTAGCCAGTCGTTCATGCTGGCCTCGGCTGCGCTGCTGGGGATGCTCACGCTCGCGGGCGAGACCACCGCCTGGCTGCTCCTCGGCCTCACCTTCGCGGTCGGCACCGGGCAGGCGCTGACCGCGCCCTCCTGGCAGGCGATCCAGCCCGAGCTGGTCAGCCGCGACGAGATCCCCCAGGCGGCCACCCTGGGCGGCGTGAACATGAACATCGCGCGCGCCATCGGCCCGGCGATCGGCGGCGCCCTGGTGGCGGCGGCCGGCCCCGGCTGGGTGTTCGTGCTCAACGCCGCCTCGTTCCTCGCCGTGCTAGCCGTGCTGGCCCGCTGGCGGCGCCCGGAGACCGAGCGCCCGCTGGGCGCCGAGCATCTCACCGAGGCGATGCGCGCCGGCGTGCGCTACGTCGGGGGGTCACCGCG
>DATAEY010000005.1:0-8559 GCA_036257715.1 Solirubrobacteraceae bacterium
TACGAGAGGACCGGGATGAACGCACCTCTGGTGTACCAGTTGTCCTGCCAAGGGCACTGCTGGTTAGCTACGTGCGGATCGGATAACCGCTGAAGGCATCTAAGCGGGAAGCCGACCTCGAGATGAGCTCTCCCATCCCCTCGAGGGAGTAAGACCCCTGGGAGATCACCAGGTCGATAGGCCGGATCTGGAAGGGCGGTGACGTCCGAAGGAGACCGGTACTAATGGGTCGAGGGCTTGACGGTTTTTGTGATTCCGCCTCGGCGGCTCCGCTGTGCGGTTTTCAGGGCCCGCGGAGGGCTCCGGTCTCGCCGTTTTCGGTGGCGGTAGCGAGAGGGCTACACCTCTTCCCATTCCGAACAGAGCAGTTAAGCCTCTCAGCGCCGATGGTACTTGGCCCTCGCGGGCCTGGGAGAGTAGGTCGCCGCCGGTCTTGTTCTCCGTGCCGCCGCGGGCCGGGCTCGGCCCGGCTCGCGGTGAGTGTGGGCATCCGGCCCGGCGAGCTGCGCTAGCCGCGCCTCCCAGCCACCGTCCTCTCCGCCTGCACCCGCCGGGGTACCGGGGAGAGGCACGGCTGCGGCCTGGGCGCAACCTCGCCGGGACGCCGCGCCGACCTCCAGGAGGCCGGCCGGCGATGTGGATGCTCGGCCCCACCCGGGTCCGCCTCGGGCGCCGTCAGGCGGCGCAGGGCGGAGCGCAGCAGCGCGCGGGACCAGCGCGCGGCGGTGGTGGGGGGGCGCTTGGCGAACATGCCTCCGCCAGGCTGGCGAACGGCCCCGACGGAACCCTCCGGGCAAGGTCGCAAGGTGCCCTTGGAGGCCGCCGTTTTCGCCCATGTGCAGGGATTTCCTTCCCCGGCGGGCTGCAAGCCGCCTTGCAAGGCCGTCGCCCGGCGCGCCGACCGGGCGAGAGATCACGGGCCGGCGCGAGGGCCGTCGCCTAACCGTCCACGGCGGCGTGCGATCCCTCGAGCCCGAGCCGCGCGGCGTGGGGCTCCAGGACCTCGATCACGAAGGCGACGTGGTCATCGAACTCGACGTCGATGCCGGCGGCGCCACGGCGCAGCGCGTCGCGGTCCACCCCCGCGGCGAACGACGGCTGCTTGAGCTTCTTGCGCACCGAGGCCGGCCTCATCCCGTGGATGCCCTGGGGGCGCACGTAGGCGCACGCGGCGAGGAACCCGCACAGCTCGTCCACCGCGTAGAGCGTGCGTTCGAGGGCGGACCGGCGAGGGACGTCGAGGTAGTCGGCATGCGTGGCCACCGCGCGCACGAACTCGCCGGGGTAGCCGAGGCGCTCCAGCTCGGCCATCGCCCGGCGAGGATGACCGTCCACCGGCGAGGGAAACCGCTCGTAGTCGAGGTCGTGGAGCACGCCGACCTGCCCCCAGAGTTCCTCGTCCTGCCCGAACCGACGCGCGTATGCCCGCATCGCCGCCTCGACCGCGAGCGCATGGCGGCGTAGCGACTCGGACTCGGTCCACTCGCAGAAGAGGTTCCACGCCTCCTCGCGCGAAAGGGGGAGGGGCATGGCTGTTACCCTAGCCCAGCGCCGCGGAGCCGATCATCGCCGGGTTCCACGGGGTGGTGCGCCCATGGAGAAGTTCGTCATCGAAGGCGGCGTTCCGTTGTCCGGCACGGTCGAGCCGGCCGGCAACAAGAACAGCGCCCTGCCGATCCTGGCCGCCTCGGTCCTCACCGAGGAGGAGGTCGTGCTCCGAAACGTCCCGCGGATCCGCGACGTGGACACGATGATCGGCCTGCTCGAGCACCTCGGCGTGCGAGTGGACTGGCGGGGCCCGAATGAGCTGTCGCTGGCCGCCGCCGACCTGGCCGGGCCGCCGCGGATCGACCGCGAGCTCTCGTCGCAGATCCGGGCGTCGTTCCTGCTGGCCGGGCCGCTCCTAGCCCGGCTCGGGGGCGTCACGATGCCGCCGCCGGGGGGCGACGTCATCGGTCGGCGCCGCCTCGACCCGCATCTCGACGCGTTCCGCGAGCTGGGGGGGAGCTTCCGCGGCGAGCGGGACATCGAGCTGATCGCTCCCCCGGGCGGGTTGGGCGCCGGCGACGTCTTCATGGACGAGCCATCGGTCATGGCCACCGAGAACGCGCTCATGGCGACCGCGCTGACCCCCGGCACCACGATCATCCGCAACGCCGCCTGCGAGCCCCACGTCCAGGACCTCGCCCGGTTGCTGGTCAAGATGGGCGCCGACGTACATGGGATCGGCTCCAACGTCCTCACCATCACCGGCGCCGACGCGCTGAGGGGTTGCGAGCACGAGATCGCGCCCGACCACATCGAGATCGGCTCGTTCATGGCGCTGGCCGGCGTGACGGGCGGAGAGCTGCGCATCCAGGGCGTGGTTCCGGATGACCTCAGGATGATTCGCCTGGTGTTCGAGCGGCTGGGCCTGCGATCGCAGCTCGAGGGCGACGACGTGGTGGTCCCGGCCGCCCAGCGCCTGGCCATGACGCGTGACCTGGGCGAGTACAAGTGCAAGCTCCAGGACGGCCCCTGGCCCGCCTTCCCGGCCGATCTCACCAGCATCGCGATCGCGCTGGCCTCGCAGAGCGAGGGGTCCGTGCTCATCCACGAGTGGATGTTCGAGAACCGGCTCTACTTCACCGACAAGCTGAGCCTGATGGGCGCCGACATCGTGTCGTGCGACCCCCACCGGGTCATCGTGACCGGGCCGCGGCGGCTGCGGGCCGAGCGGCTGGAGTCGCCCGACATCCGGGCCGGGATGGCGATGCTGATCGCGGCGCTGTGCGCCGACGGCGTCTCGGAGATCGGCAACATCCGCCAGATCGACCGCGGCTACGAGCAGATAGACGAGCGCCTGCGCACCCTGGGCGCGCGCATCGAGCGCGTCGCGACGGAGCCGGTCCACGCCTGAGGGCGTGGCCGGAGGACCACGCCCATGATCCGTCCGATCCCCAGCGGAACGCGCGACGTGCTGCCCGATGAGATGCGCGAGCTGCGCGCGATCTCCGAGCCGATGCGGGCGACCTTCGAGCGGTTCGACTACGGCGAGGTCTACACGCCGGCGCTCGAATACGAGTCGACGCTGGCCGCCGCCGTCCATGCCGGGCTGGACCCGACCGCGCCCGGAGCCCGCCCTGCCTACCGGCTGTTCGACGAGAACGGCGAGGTGCTGGTCCTGCGCTCGGACATGACGGTACCCATCGCCAGGGTCGCCGCCACCCGCTACACGGCCTCCCGGCCGCCCCTGCGCTTCTGCTACTTCGCCCACGCCTATCGCGGCGTGCGCCCCCAGCGAGGCCAGCCGCGCGAGTTCCTGCAGGCGGGGATCGAGCTCATCGGCTCCCCCGCGCCCGACGGCACCGCCGAGGCGCTGACCGTGCTCTGCGCGGCCCTCGAGGCGGCCGGTCTGGAGAGCTACCGGGTGGGGATGGGCGACGCCGGGCTGTACCCGGCCCTGCTCGACTCCCTCGGCGTCCCCGACTCCGCCCGGCCCGAGCTCATGCAGGCGCTGGTGCGCCGGGACTTCGTGGCCCTCGAGCACCGGATCGATGAGCTGGGACTCGAACCGGCGGCGGCCTCGCTGCTGGTCGAGGTTCCGCAGCGACGCGGCGGGGAGGACGTCCTCACGGCGCCGGACGCGGCGGTGGCCGAGGCGGTGGGGCGGATGGCCCGGGTGCGCGACGTGCTGGAACCGGCGGTCGGGAAGCGGATCATCTTCGACCTGGGGCTGACCCGGGGGCTCGGCTACTACACCGGAGCGGTGTTCGAGGTCTACGATCCCGCCCTGGGCGCCCCGCTCGGCGGCGGAGGCCGCTACGACGACCTGCTGGCCCGGTTCGGGCGGCCGCTGCCGGCGGTCGGCTTCGCGCTGAACGTCGAGCGCCTGCACCTGGCGCTCACCGGAGAGGAGCGCTACCGGTGACCTCCGCCCCGCGGCGCCCGGAGCTGATCATCGCGCTGCCCCGGGGAGCCCTGTTCGAGGGCACGCTCGACCTGCTCGACCGCCTGGGAGTCGACACCGCGCCGGTACGCGCCAACGACCGCAGGCTGCTGTTCGAGGACATCGGGCTCATCACCATGCGCCCCTCCGACGTGCCGACCTACGTCGAGGCGGGCGCCGCGGATCTGGGCATCACCGGCAAGGACGTGCTCATGGAGCAGTCCGTCGGGCCGGACCAGCGCGGGCGCGAGGTCTACGAGCTGGCCGACCTGGGGTACGGGCACTGCCGGATGGTGCTGGCCACGCGGTCCGGGGAGGACGCGGCGGCCGAGGCGCTGCGCCGGCTGGGTGTGATGCGCATAGCCACCAAGTACCCGCACGTGGCCGCGCGGCACTTCGAGCAGACCGGCCGACAGGCGGAGATCGTCGAGGTCAAGGGGTCGGTCGAGCTGGCGCCCCTCACCGGGCTGGTGGAGGGGATCGTCGACCTGACCGCCACCGGACGGACACTGGCCCAGAACGACCTCGTGGTGCGCGAGGTGATCGCCGAGTGCACCGCGCGGCTGATCGCCAACCCGGTCGCCCACAAGCTCAAGGCCGCGGCCGTGGACGAGGTGCTGGAGAGGGTCCGTGCGGGTTGAGCGAGTACGGCTCGAGGACGCGGGCGGGGCGCCGGCCGCCGCCGCCGCCGTGCGGGCGCTCGCCCCCGCGGCGGCCTCGGTGGCCGAGCCGGTGCGCGAGGTCATCGAGCGGGTGCGCGCCGAGGGAGACCGCGCCGTCGAGGAGCTGACCCGCCGCTTCGATACCGGCGGCGCGCCCCCATGGCCGCTGCGCGCGGACCCGCTGGAGCTGCGCTCGGCGCTCGAGCGCCTGGCGCCCGGAGTGCGCTCCGGCCTCGAGCTGGCCGCCGGAAACGTGCGGGCGGTGGCCCTGGCCGGGCTGGGGCGGGCGGAACGGACGGTGGAGCTGCCCCAGGGACAGCGGATCGTGGTGCGCGAGTTCCCGGTGCGCCGCGCCGGGATATACGTGCCCGGCGGGCGCGCCCCCTATCCGAGCACGGCGGTGATGGGCGTGGTGACGGCCCAGGCCGCCGGCGTCGAGGAGGTCGTGGTCTGCGCGCCGCCCGGACGCGACGGGCAGGCGCAGCCGGTCATCCTCGCCGCCTGCGCGCTGTGCGGCATCGAAGAGGTCTACCGGATGGGCGGGGCGCAGGCCGTCGCGGCGCTGGCGCTGGGCACCGAGACCGTCGCCGGGGTCGACGTCATCGCGGGTCCCGGCAACCTCTACGTCCAGGAGGCCAAGCGCCAGCTCTCAGGCGTCGTCGGCATCGACGGCTTCGCGGGTCCCAGCGACCTGCTCGTGCTCCTGGCCGGGACCGGGCTACCGGACGCCAACCTCCTGGCGCTCGACCTGCTCGCTCAGGGCGAGCACGGCCCCGAGAGCCTGGTGGTGGCCGTCTCGGAGGCGGACGGCGAGCTGGCCGCCCTGGCGCAGCGGCTGGAGGAGCTGGCCGCGCGGCGCCCCACCTCCGATCCCGCGGCCTGCGTGCTGGTGGCGGCACCGGACCTGGAGGCGGCGCTCGCCTTCGCCGAGGCGTTCGCGCCCGAGCACCTTCAGCTCGCCGGACCGGCGGCCGAGGCCCTGGCGCCGCGCGTGCGCGCCGCCGGCTGCGTCTTCGTCGGGCCGGAGAGCGGGACCGCGTTCGGCGACTACGTCGCGGGCTCCAACCACGTCCTGCCGACCGCGGGCGCCGCGCGGTTCGCCAGCGGGCTGTGGCCCGGGCACTTCCGCCGGCGGCTGGCCGAGGTCCACGTCGGCGCCGCCGACGAGCTCGCGCCCGCCGGCGCGGCGATCGCGCGGGCCGAGGGGTTCCTGGTCCACGCCGAGTCGATGGAAGCGCGCATCGGAGACAATGGCCGCGATGACTGACAGCCGGCGAGCGGCCGAGATCGCGCGGACCACCAAGGAGACCCGCGTCCGGCTCAGCCTCGCCCTCGACGGAAGCGGCCGCGGCGCGCGCCGCACCGGAGTCGGATTCTTCGACCACATGCTGGACCTGCTGGCCCGCCACGGCCGCCTGGATCTCGGCGTCGAGGTGGACGGGGATCTGACCACGGGCTCGCATCACACGGTCGAGGACACCGGGATCTGCCTGGGGCAGGCGATCGACCAGGCGCTCGGCGACCGCAGCGGCATCGCCCGCTACGGCGAGGCGACCGTGCCGATGGACGAGGCGCTGGCCACCTGCGCGCTCGACATCTCGGGGCGCCCGTACTGCGCCTTCGCCGCGGATCTGCCGCCGGGCTCCATCGCCGGCTTCGACCACGAGGAGGCCGAGGAGTTCTTCCGCGCCGTCGCCATGGCCGCCAAGCTGACCCTGCACCTGCGCGTCCACTCCGGCACCAACGCCCACCACGTCATCGAGGCGGCGTTCAAGTCGTTCGCCCGGGCGCTGCGGGCGGCGGCGGCGCTGGACGCGTCGGAGCCGGGCGTCCCTAGCACCAAGGGGACGCTGACCTGAGCGCCGCGACGATCGGGATCCTGGACTACGGGATGGGCAACCGGCGCTCGGTCGAGAAGGCGCTGGAGCGCGTCGGGGCACGCCCCAGGCTCACCGCCGGCCACGCCGAGCTGAGGGCGGCCGACGGGCTCGTGGTGCCGGGGGTGGGAGCCTTTCCCGAGGCGATGCGCCGGCTGGGCGCGGCCGGCCTCGACGAGCTGGTCACCGAGTGCGCGGCGGCCGCCACCCCGGTGCTGGGCATCTGCCTGGGCATGCAGCTGCTGTTCGACTCCTCGGTCGAGCGGGGCGGCGCGGCCGGACTGGGGCTGCTGCCCGGAGCCGTGGCCGAACTGGACCCTCGCGGAGGCAAGCTGCCGCACATCGGATGGAACCAGGTACGCTGGCGCCGCTCGTCCGGGCTGACCGCCGGTCTGTCGGACCCCTGCGCCTTCTACCACGTGCATTCCTTCGTCGCCCGCCCGGCCGACGGGCAGGACTTGGTCGGGGAGAGCGAATACGGCGAGCCGTTCGCTTCGGTGGTCGGGCGCGACTCGGTGTACGGCGTGCAGTTCCATCCCGAGAAGTCATCGGCGGCCGGGTTGCGGCTGCTGGCCAACTTCGCCGCGATCTGCTCCCGCGTGGCGGCCTAGCCGCCCCGGGTGCTCCGGACGCGGTATGGCAAGGTCAGGGTGGCATGGACCTCTATCCGGCGATCGACATCCAGGACGGTCGGGCGGTACGCCTGCGGCGCGGCCACTTCGATCGGCCGACCGTGTACGCGCCGGATCCGCTGGATGCCGCCCGCGCCTGGGTCGAGGCCGGAGCCCGGCGCCTGCACGTCGTGGACCTGGACGGCGCCCGTGAGGGCCGTCCGGTGGCGCTCTCCCACGTTAGGCGGATCGCCTCCCGGCTCGACGTCGCGGTCCAGTACGGCGGCGGCCTGCGGACGCTCGAGTCACTGTCGGCCGCGCTCGAGGCTGGAGCCGCGCGCGTGGTGCTGGGCACCGCCGCCCACCGTGACCCGGGCCTTCTGGACGCGGCGCTCGAGCGCCACCACGACCGGCTGGCGGTGGCGGTCGACGTGCGCGGGGGCCGCCTGGCCACCCACGGCTGGACCCGGACGACCGAGCTGGACGGCCGCGAGGCGGTGCAACGGCTGCGGGCCCGCGGCGTCCAGGCGGTCGTCTACACCGACGCAGAACGGGACGGCACCCTCGAAGGGCCCGATCTCGAGGAGGTCACGGCCGTCGCGGGCGCGACTCGCGGGGGGCGGCTGATCTACTCCGGCGGCGTGGGCCGGCTGGAGGACCTCGAACGCCTCGCCGCCCTCGGCGCCCAGGCGCTCGACGGCGTGATCGTCGGCAAGGCCCTCTACGAGGGGCGGTTCTCGGTGGCGGAGGCCCAGCGCGCGCTGGACGGAGGAGACTGAGCGCTGTGCACTACACGCGGGTCATCCCCTGCCTGGACGTGGACGCCGGCCGGGTCGTCAAGGGGACCCGGTTCATAGACATCCGCGACGCCGGCGATCCCGTCGAGCTGGCGGCGCACTATGACCGCGAGGGTGCCGACGAGCTGGTGTTCCTGGACATCACCGCGACTTACGAGAAGCGCGAGACCATGGTCGCGCTGGCCCGCCGCACCGCGGACAACGTGTTCGTCCCGTTCACCATCGGCGGGGGCATCCGGGGCGTGGCCGACGCCCAGGCGGTGCTCGACGCCGGCGCCGACAAGGTGACGGTCAATTCGGCCGCGGTGGCCCGCCCCGAGCTGCTGGACGACCTGGCCGAGGTGTTCGGCGCCCAGTGCGTGGTCCTGGCCATCGACGCCAAGCGCCGGCCGCAGCCCGGGGACCGCGGGTGGGAGGTGTTCGTCGCCGGCGGCCGCACGGCGACAGGCCGTGACACCGTGGAGTGGGCCCAAGAGGGCGCCGAGAGGGGGGCGGGGGAGATCCTGCTGACCAGCATGGACCGCGACGGCACCCAGGACGGGTACGACCTCGAGCTCACCGGCGCCGTGGCCGCGGCGGTGGGCGTCCCGGTGATCGCCTCGGGGGGAGCGGGGGAGCTCGACCACCTCGCGGCCGGGGTAAGGGCGGGCGCCGACGCCGTGCTGTGCGCCTCGATCTTCCACT
>DATAEY010000006.1:0-22739 GCA_036257715.1 Solirubrobacteraceae bacterium
GACGATCTCGGCTCGCAGCTCCCGGCGGACGCGGTCGAGCTCGGCCTCCAGCTTCTCGCGAGCCTCGTTGGCCCGGCGCTCGAGCACGGCCATGCGCCGGCTCATGCGCTCGATCGCCAGCTCGAGCTCGAGCACGCGCTCGACGCCGGCCAGGTTGATCCCCAGCTCAGCCGTCATCGCCTGGATCCTGCGCAGGCGGTCGACATCCGTCTGCGAGTACAGCCGGGTCCCCTTGGGCGAGCGCTTGGGCTCGATCAGCCCGCGCGCCTCGTACATGCGCAGGGTCTGCGGGTGCATCTCGGCCAGCTCGGCGGCCACCGAGATCATGAAGACGCCCCGCTCGCGGGAGACGTGCGTCCGCCGGTCGCCGCCGCGTCGCTTGGCCATCACGACCCTCCCCGACCGGCGAACAGCCGGGCCCGCGGGTTGCCGTTCATGACCTTGGACAGCTCGTCGACGGCAGCCTTCTCCTCCCGCGACAGGGATGCGGGCACGTCGATGACGAAGCGATAGTGGATGTCGCCGCGGCCGCCGCCGCTCAGCTTCGCGGGCCCCTCGCCGCGCAGGCGCTGGACGGTCCCGTGCCTGGTGCTGCCGGGCACCCGCAGCTTCTTGGTGCCACGCAGGGTGGGCACCTCGATGGTGGCACCACGGATCGCCTCGGGGATGGTGAGCGGGACCTCGACCTCGACGTGGTCGCCCTTGCGCTTGAAGATGGGCGACTCGGCCACGCGCGTGACGACGTACAGATCGCCCGGCGGCCCGCCGTGCGTGCCGGGCTCGCCCTTCCCGGCGAGTCGGATCCGGCTGCCGTCGCGCACGCCGGCCGGGATCGAGACCCGATAGCGCTTGACCGTCTGGCGCGCGCCGCTGCCGTTACACGTGGGGCACGGCTCCTCAATGATCGTCCCGCTGCCGCCGCAGCGCGAGCACGGCTGAGAGATCGAGAACAGGCCCTGGCCCTGCGCCTCGACGCCGCGGCCCTGGCATTGCGGGCAGATCTTCGGCGCCGTCCCCGGCCTGGCGCCGGTCCCCGAGCAGGTCGGGCAGGGCGCCGGCGTCGGGACGGCGAGCGGGACCTGCGCGCCCTGGATGGCCTGGTCGAAGGAGATGCGCACCTCGGTCTCGAGGTCGCGGCCCGGCGTGGCCCGCGCCCGGGCGCGCGAGCCGCGCGACCCGCCGGTCGCGCCGCCGAACAGGTTGGACAGGATGTCGCCGAAGCCGCCGGCGAAAGCCCCGGGATCGAAGCCCCCCGGGCCTCCGGTGGCGAACGGGCCGGTTCCGCGGTCGTACTGCTTGCGCTTGTCCGGGTCTCCAAGGACGTCGTAGGCCTGCGAGACCTCCTTGAAGCGCTCCTCGGCCCGCTTGTTGTCCGGATTGCGATCGGGGTGGTACTTGCGAGCCAGCTTGCGGTAGGCCTTCTTGATCTCGTCCTGGCTGGCGTTCTTGGAGACCCCCAGGGCCTTGTAGTAGTCGGTGCGCGCGGCCATCTTCGGCTCTCCTTACGCCGCGACCACCACGCGGGCCGGGCGCAGGACGATGCCGTCCGCCCGGTAGCCCTGCTGGTAGACCTCGACGATCGTGCCCGACTCGGCTCCCTCCACCGGCTGCTGCGCCATAGCCTCGTGCAGGGCGGGATCGAAGCGCTCTCCCTCGGGCGAGTACGCCTCGATCCCGACGCGCGCCAGCGCGGCGCTCAGCTCGGCCGCCACCAGGCGGATGCCCTCCGCGAGCTGGCGCGGGTCGCCCGCCGACCGGTCGCCCTCGGCGGCCGCCAGCGCCAGGTGGAGGTTGTCCAGGGCGGGAAGCAGCTCGCGCGCCAGCTTGGCCACTCCACGCGCCTCGGCCGCGGAGAGATCCCTCGACGCCCGCTTGCGGTAGTTCTCGAAGTCGGCCTGGGTGCGCTGGGCCAGCGAGAGGTACTCGTCGCGCTCGCGGGCCTTGCCCACCAGCTCGTCGATGTCGTGCTCGACCGCCTCCGCCTCACGCTCCCGCGGGGGGGTCTCCTCGGCGACAGCGCCCTCACGAGGACCCTGCTTCGCCTCGGGAACGTCCCGCTCTCCCTCGGCCGGAGCCGGCGCAGCGGGCTCCGCAGGGCCGGCGGCCTCGCGCTCTCCGGCGGAGGAGGCGTCCCCCACGGAGGGGATGCCTCTCCCCGGGGCGGGGGATGCCTCCCCCGCCCCGCGGCCAGAATCATCCCCCCCGGCCTTCCGAACGCCGGGAGCCTGCTCCTGACGCCCCTTCATCACTTGCCCTCGTCGACGACCTCGGCGTCAACCACGTCCTCCTCGGCCTCGGGCTGTCCCTCGGCGGCCGCACCCGCCGGGCCTCCGCCGTCGCCGGCGGCCGCGGCCTGCTCGGCCTGTGCCCGCTCGTACATGGCCTGGGAGACGGCATGGAACGCTGTCTGCAGCGCCTCGGTCTTGGCCTTGATCTCGGCGGTGTCCTCGGAGGCGAGCGCCTCGCGGGCCTCCCGGATCGCGGTCTCGATCCGCTCCTTGGAGGAGCTGTCGACCGAGTCGCCGAGCTCGGAGAGCTGGCGCTCGGCCTGGTAGGCCGCGTTCTCGGCCTCGTTGCGGGCCTCGGCCAGCTCGCGCTGGCGACGGTCCTCTTCGGCGTGCGCCTCGGCGTCGGTGACCATGCTCTTGATCTCCTCCTCGGAGAGCCCGGAGCCGGCCTTGATCTCGATCATCTGCTCCTTGCCGGTCCCGAGGTCCTTGGCCGAGACGTTGAGGATCCCGTTCGCGTCGATGTCGAACGCCACCTCGATCTGCGGGATGCCGCGGGGGGCCGGCGGGATGCCGGTGAGCTGGAACTTGCCCAGCGACTTGTTGCCGAGCGCCATCTCGCGCTCGCCCTGCAGGACATGGATCTCCACGCTCGGCTGGTTGTCCTCCGCGGTCGAGAAGACCTCGGACTTGCGGGTGGGGATCGTGGTGTTGCGCTCGATCAGGCGCGTCATCACGCCGCCCTTGGTCTCGATGCCCAGGGTCAGCGGGGTGACGTCGAGCAGCAGGACGTCCTTCACGTCGCCGGCCAGCACGCCCGCCTGGATGGCGGCGCCGACGGCCACGACCTCGTCCGGGTTGACGCCGCGGTGCGGATCCTTGCCGGTGAGCTGCTTGACCTTCTCCTGGACGGCGGGCATCCGGGTCATCCCGCCCACCAGCACGACGTGCTGGATCTCGCCGACGCCCTTCTCCTTGGCGTCGTCGAGCGCCTGGCGTACCGGCGCCTCCACGCGCTTGAGCAGGTCGGCGGTGAGCTCGGAGAGCCTGGCCCGCGTCAGCCGCATGTCGAGGTGCTTGGGCCCCGACGCGTCAGCCGTCACGAACGGCAGGTTGATCTGGGTCTCCTGCGTGGTGGAGAGCTCGATCTTGGCCTTCTCGGCCGCCTCGTACAGGCGCTGCAGGGCCATGCGGTCCTGCGAGAGGTCGATGCCCTGGTCGCGCTTGAACTCGGCCACCAGCCAGTCGACGACCGCCTTGTCGAAGTTGTCACCGCCCAGGTGGTTGTCGCCCGAGGTCGCCTTGACCTCGAACACCCCCTCGCCGATCTCCAGGACCGAGACGTCGAAGGTGCCGCCGCCCAGGTCGAAGACCAGGATCGTCTGGTCGGACTCCTTGTCGAGCCCATAGGCCAGGGAGGCCGCGGTGGGCTCGTTGATGATCCGCTTGACGTCGAGCCCGGCGATCTTGCCGGCGTCCTTGGTGGCCTGGCGCTGGTCGTCGTTGAAGTAGGCCGGCACCGTGATCACCACCGAGTCGACCGTGTCGCCCAGGTAGGACTCGGCGTCGGACTTCAGCTTCTGGAGGATCATCGCGCTGATCTCCGGTGGCGAGTACTGCTTGCCGCCAGCCTCGACCCTCACGTCGCCGCCGGGACCGGCGACGACCTTGTAGGGGACGATCGCCTCCTCCTCCTTGACCTCCGCCTCCTTGCGCCCCATGAAGCGCTTGATCGAGAAGACGGTGTTGGTGGGGTTGGTAACCGCCTGGCGCTTGGCGACGGTCCCGACCAGCCGCTCGCCCGAATCCGTGAAGGCGACGACGGACGGGGTCGTCCGCCCGCCCTCGGCGTTCTCGATGACCGTCGGCTCACCACCCTCGAGCACGGCCATGCAGGAGTTGGTCGTCCCGAGGTCGATTCCGATCGTCTTGCCCATGTCTGGAAAAGCTCCTTGTCAGCGTCTAGCTACGTTCTGGCTCCCGAGCAGTATACCGCCCGGGGGGAAGAAATCTCAGTCGCATTATGGCAGATATTTTGCCATTCGGTGTCCCGCGGGGGTCGAAAGGACGGCCAGCCAGCGCGCCGACCGGCGACAGCGCAGGCCGGAGCCCCGGCGCACGCGCCGGATCCCGCCGGGACCGGTCGGCGTCAGAACGCCACCGCGGCTGGCCCTCCGGCAGGAGGCGGGCTGGATGCAGCCGGGGGACGGCGTCGACCGCCACGATCGAGACCACGATCAGGCCGGCGCCCAGGCAGCCCACCGCCGACAGCCGGTCGCCGGCCAGGAGATAGCCGAACACGCCGGCGAAGACCGGCTCCGACGCACCGCGCCGCGGCGACCAGGAACCGGTAGGCCAGGAAGGTGGTCACCGGCAGGCGGGCGACCGCGTCCTTCACCATCACGAACGTCAGGCCCCATACCGCGGCGATCCCGGTAAGGGCGAGCTCGGCGACCCGTGCCCGCGTCATGCCCGGCGGCTGGGGCAGACCCGCCGCAGGACGCATTCGCGGCAGGCCGGAAGGCGCGCGTGACAGGTTCGCCGACCGTGGCGGATCAGGTTCACGTGCATCTCCAGCTCGGCGCCCGGTGGGGTAAGGGCGACGATCTGGTCGTGCTGGTCGCCCGACGAGGCGCCCGGCCTGAGCAGCCCCAACCGCGTCGCCACCCGGCCCACGTGGGTGTCGACCGGCACGTCGCGCAGGCCGTAGGCGAACAGCAGCACGCAGGCGGCCGTCTTGCGGCCGACTCCGGGCAGCGAGCACAGGTACGCCCTCGACTCCCGCGCCGGCGCGTCCGCCATCCAGCCGAGCTCCAGGTCCTCGGGCAGCGCCTCGAGGATCGCCTGGATGCGGCGGGCCTTCACGTGCGAGATCCCCCCCGGGCGGATCGCCGCCTCGACCTCCTCGACCGGCGCGTCCCGGACCGCCTCCCAGGAGTCGAAGCGATCGCGAAGCCGGGTCCAGGCCACGTCCCGGTTGCGGTCGTTGGTGCTCTGCGAGAGCACGGTGAGGATCAGCTCGTCGACCGGCCGGCCGTGGGGCTCGAGCTCGGGAAGGCCGTAGATACCGCGCAGCCGGCGCCTAATCCCGGCCACGCGTCGCGGCCCGGGTGGGGTCCAGGACGCCGCCGCGGCCCCGGCGCGGCTCACGCCACCGCTCCCCAGCGCTCGGTCGCGCGCACCGACTCCCGCACCGCGTCGGGCAGCCCGGATGCCGCGGCCGCCGGCTCGAAGCCGGCACGCGCGAGATGCGCCAGCAGCACGCCGGTGAACACGTCGCCGGCTCCCACCGTGGACACCACCTGCGCCGGGCGCCCCGGCGCCCGCGCGCGGGTCTCGCCGCGCAGCAGCGCGCCGTCGGCCCCGAGAGTCACCACGACGATCCGCGCGCCGCGGGCCAGCAGGGCTTCCGCCGCCCGTTCGGGATCGGCCTCGCCGGTCATGAGCGCGGCCTCGGTGCGGTTGCAGCGAACCAGCAGGGCGCCGGGCACACAGCGGTTGGCCTCGGCGACCGCAGCATCGGGCGACGGCCAGCGGTGAAGGCGCAGGTTGGGATCGAACAGCACCGGACGCCCGAGCTCGAGCGCGCGATCACGAGCGGCCAGCGTGAGCTCGCGTTCAGGGCGGCCGGCCATGGTGTTGGACGAGAAGAACAGGGCGTCGGCCGCCGCGACCGCGCGGGGCAGGTCGCCGGCCACGGCCTGGACGGTCGCAGCGATCCCGTCGCCGTAGATCTGAAAGCGCGGCTCGCCGTCGGATCGCACGGTGACCAGGGCCAGCGGCGTCGCGCAGCGGGGGATCAGCCGGAAGTTCTCGAGGCCCACCCCGGCCGCGGCGAGCCGGTCCCGCAGCCAGTGGCCCCAGGGGTCGTCGCCGGCCCCCCCGGCCAGCGCGACCGCGGCGCCGTGCGACGCGGCGGTGAACGCCACGTTCGCGACCGCCCCTCCGAAGTGGGGGCGGAACGCGTCGGCCTGCGCGAGATCCTCGACCGGCCGCTCGCAGACTAGGTCGACGATCGCCTCTCCCAGGCAGAGGGTGGGCATGGGCCGGAAGGTAGTCGCTCGGGCCGTCATCGGAGGCCGCACGCCGGACCGCCGATATCCTCGCGACGGCGTGCCAGCGCAGCCCGCCAGCCCTCGGGTCGAGGAGCAGACCGCGCAGATCGCCGGTGGTCCGGTGTTCTGGCGCAGCGCGGTCGGGTCCGGCAGCCCGGTGCTCTACCTCCACGGCGTCCCGGACTCGTCCGACCTGTGGCCCGCCTATCTGGCCCGAACCGGTGGTCTGGCGCCCGACCTCCCGGGGTTCGGCCGGTCGGGCAAGAGGGCCGACGGCGACTACACGATCGACGGCTACCGGGCGTTTCTGGAGGCGTTCCTCGAGCACCTCGGCGTCGAGCGATACCGCCTCGTGGTCCACGACTGGGGGGCGGTGGGGCTGGCCCTCGCCCAGCGCGACCCCGAGCGCCTGGAGCGGCTGGTGATGTTCAACTCGGTCCCGCTGCTGCCCGGGTACCGGTGGCATCGGCTGGCACGCGTCTGGCGTACCCCGGTGGTGGGGGAGCTCGCCATGGGCGCCACGACCCGATGGGTCCTGCGCCAGCTCTCGCGGGGGGCCAACGTCCGTCCGGGGTCCCTCCCCGACGACATGATCGAATCCATCTGGGCGACCTTCGACCAGGGCACCCAGCGGGCCATCCTGCGGCTGTACCGCAGCTCGCCTCCGGAGGTGCTCGCCGCGGCCGGCGCGCGCCTGGGTGAGCTCACGGCGCCGGCGCTGGTGTTGTGGGGGGCGCAGGACCCCTACATCCCGACCCGCTTCGCCCACGCCTATGCCGAGCGCCTGCCCAACGCGCGCCTGGGGCTGGTCGAGGCAGCCGGGCATTGGCCGTGGGTGGACGAGCCCGGGCTGATCGGCGAGGCGTGCACCTTCCTCGGCGAGGTTGACGGCGGCGCGGCCGGCGACCGCTAGCCTGACCGCGATGCGGACGCCGCTGGTCCGGCAGGCGCCATGGATCATCGCCGCGGGGCTGGCCGCGGCGTACGGGCTCACTCGACCCCCCAGCGCCGACCTCGCCGCCCAGCTGTTCCGCACCGAGCTGTTCCAGCGCGTTGGCTTCACCGTCTGGAACGGGCAGTGGTTCGCCGGTCACCACGTGCCCGGCTACAGCGTCCTGTTCCCGCCGGCCGCGGCGCTGGTCGGCCCCCGGATGGTCGGGGCGTTGTCGTCGGTGGCCTCCGCGCTGCTGTTCGAGCGCCTCGCCCACGAGCGGTTCGGCGCGCGGGCCTGGGTGGGCGCGATCTGGTTCGGGGCGGCGACCGCCACCAACCTGCTCACGGGTCGCCTCACCTTCGCCCTGGGGGTCACCATCGGGCTGGGCGCCCTGCTCGCCCACCAGCGCCGCCGGTCGCTGACGGCCATCGTCCTGGCCGTGCTGTGCCCCTGGGGCAGCCCGGTCGCCGGGCTTTTCCTGGCCCTGGCCGGCCTCGCCCACGCGGTGGCCTCGCGCCGGCGCGATGCGCTCTGGCTCACCGGCGCCGCCCTGACCTCCACCGCGGCGCTGCAGCTGCTGTTCGTGGAGAACGGTGTCGAGCCGTTCGTCTTCTCGGCCTTCTGGCCGACGATCGCCTTCTCGGCAGCGGTCCTGGCGCTGGTTCCCCGGGATGAGCGCAGCCTGAGGGTCGGCGCCGTCCTCTACGCCGCCGGCTGTGTCGGCGCCTTCCTGCTCGCCACCCCGATGGGCGGCAACGCCGTCCGGCTCGGGGCCCTGTTCGGCGGCCCGGTGCTGGCCCTGGCGCTATGGCAGCGGCGCCCGCTCGCCCTCGCCGCCGCGGCGCTGCCGGTTTTGTACTGGCAGTGGTCGGCACCGGTCCGCGACGTCTCCAGCGCACTCCACGACCCCGCCGTGCGGACCGCGTACTACGGCCCCCTGAACCGCTTCCTGTCCAGCCGGGGCGCTGAGGACACCAGGGTCGAGATCCCGCTCACGCGCGATCACTGGGAGAACGTGTTCGTCGGCCTGCGCTTCCCGCTCGCCCGCGGGTGGGAGCGACAGCTGGACGTGAAGTACAACCGGGTGCTGTACCGGTCACGACTCGGCGCGTCGCGCTACCGCGCCTGGCTGGAGCGCACCGGGGTGGCGTACGTCGCCCTGCCCGATGCGCCGCTGGACTATTCGGCGGTCGGCGAGGCGCAGCTCATCCGCCGGGGCGTCGCCTACCTGGAGCCGGTGTGGCGCAGCCGGCACTGGCGCGTCTACCGGGTGCGCGGCGCCCGCTCCCTCGTCTCGGGTCCCGGCCGGCTCGTCTCGATCGGCCCCGACTGGTTCGCGCTGCGGGCCACGCGCGCCGCCCGGCTGCTGGTGCGGACGAGGTTCACGCCGTACTGGAGCGTGACCGCCGGATCGGCCTGCCTGGCGCCGACCGGCGACGGGCTGACCGGCGTGACGGTGCGCCGGCCGGGATACGTCCGGGTGGTCGCGCGCTTCACGCCCGCCCGCCTGCTGGGTCGCGCCGGGCGCTGCCGGGCGGTCGCCTAAGCGACCGGCCGCCGCCGCGCGCCGGCGTTTAGCATCCCGCGCCTGCCATGCTCGCCCGCGCGCGCCAGCTTCAGGGACGACTGCTCCCGCACGGGGGGCTCGACGTGGTGCGACAGATGATGCTGTTCTGCGCCGCCTACTGGGGCTACCGGCTGGTGCGCGGCCAGGTCGGCGGCAAGGCCGCCGAGTCGTTTCAGAACGCACGCGATCTGATTTCCCTCGAGCGCACGACCCACCTCTTCGTGGAGCCCGCGGTCCAGGCGTGGGCCAGCGGGCAGGCTTGGCTGATCGGCTCCGCGTCGTGGATCTACGTCAACGCTCAGGCCACGGTGACCGTGGGGGCGCTGCTCTTCATCTACCTGGTGCACAACCGGTCGTTCTACTTCGTGCGCAACATGCTGATGGTGGCGATGGTCATGGCGCTGGTCGGCTACGCGCTGTTCCCGACGGCGCCGCCGCGGTTTCTGCCCGAGTGGGGGTTCGTGGACTCGGTCGCGAGCCTCACCGGCATCTCCCAGGACAGCGTCGCGATCAACGCCCTGTTCAACCCCTTCGCCGCCGTCCCGTCCATGCACGTCGCGTTCGCGCTCATGCTGGGATGGCCGCTGGCGCACCTGGTGAGCCACCCGGTGGTCAAGGCGATGTGGCTCGCCTATCCGCTCCTGATCACCTTCGTGGTCGTGGCCACGGCCAACCACTTCCTGGTCGACGCCCTGCTGGGCGGCCTGGTGGCGGCCGCCTCGGCCTGGGCGGCTGGCCGCCTGGGGCAGGCGCGCCCGGCGGTCTGGGCGTTTCGCCGGGCCGGCGCCGAGGCCACGGCGTGACGGCCCAGCCCGACGCCGGGCGGGGGGCGCCCAGCGCCGGCGACCTGTCGGTCCTGATGCGCAACCGCCTCATCGAGTCGCGTCTGACCCCGAACGCGATCTCCCTGACCGGCCTCGTGCTGAACCTGGTCGCCGCCGTGCTGGTGTGGGAGCGCTACTTCTTCCTGGCCGGCGTCACGTTCATCGCGGGCTCGATCATGGACACCCTGGACGGGCGCTACTCGCGCATGTCGGGCAAGGGGACGCCGTTCGGAGCCTTCCTGGACTCCACGCTCGACCGCGTGGAGGAGGGAATCGTCCTGGCCGCCGTGGCGGCGTACTTCGCGTCGCTCCGCGACGAGCTGGCGGTGGCGGCGGTGGTGATCGCCGTGCTGGGGTCGCTGATGGTCTCCTACACGCGCGCGCGGGCGGAGGCGCTGGGGGTGGAGTGCAAGGTCGGCGTCGCCACGCGCGCGGTGCGCGTGGTGATCCTGTCGGCCGGCTTGGTGTTTGCCCGCGGCGCCTCCCTGGGAGACTTCCAATTGCTGGAGCCCGCGGTGTACGTGCTGGCGGTCCTGACCGTCTTCACGGCCGGGCAGCGGATCTTCCACGTGCGCCGCGAGCTCGCGGCGGTCGAGGACGGCGGCAGCACCCGGTCCGCGGGCGCCACATAGGGTTGTAACCAGGCGCCGCCGGCGGGGTCTGTTCCGCCGCCTTAGCCGAGGCTTCCATCAGAAGGGACTACTTAGTGAGCAAGACCGACGGCAGGATGGACGCGCACGCAGCCGCCAACGGCGCGGCCCGTTACCAGCGCGACAAGGTTCGGGTCGCGATCATCGGCGTGGGCAACTGCGCCTCGTCGTTCGTGCAGGGCGTCGAGTTCTATCGCGACGCCGATCCGGCGCAGGCGGTGCCCGGTCTCATGCACGTCGACCTGGGTGACTACCAGGTGGGCGACATCGAGTTCAGCGCGGCATTCGACGTCGACGCCAGCAAGGTGGGGCGCGACCTCTCCGAGGCGATCTGGGCCGGCCAGAACAACACGCTGAAGTTCGCCGACGTCCCGAAGCTCGGCGTGCCTGTGCACCGCGGCATGACCCATGACGGCATCGGACGCTACCTGTCGGAGAAGATCGAGAAGGCCCCGGGCCAGACCGACGACATCAGCCAGATCCTCAAGAACACGCACACCGACGTCGTCGTGTCCTATCTCCCGGTCGGCGCCGAGCAGGCGACCAAGTGGTATGTCGAGCACGTCCTCGAGGCCGGCTGCGCCTTCGTCAACTGCATACCGGTGTTCATCGCCCGCGAGGACTACTGGGACGCGCGCTTCAAGAAGGCCAACCTGCCGATCGTCGGCGACGACATCAAGTCCCAGGTGGGTGCGACGATCGTGCACCGGACGCTGGCGCGGCTGTTGGCCGACCGCGGGGTCAAGCTGCTGCGCACGTCCCAGCTGAACGTCGGCGGCAACATGGACTTCTACAACATGCTCGAGCGGGAGCGCCTGGTGTCCAAGAAGATCTCCAAGACCAACGCCGTCACCTCGATACTCGACCACGAGCTGCCGCCCGAGGACGTCTACATCGGCCCCTCGGACTACATACCGTGGCTGACCGACCGCAAGTGGGCGCACATCCGGGTCGAGGGGCAGGCGTTCGGCGAGGTGCCCCTGAACCTGGAGCTAAAGCTCGAGGTGTGGGACTCGCCCAACTCGGCCGGCATCGTCATCGACGCGGTGCGCTGCTGCAAGCTCGCGCTCAACCATGGCGTGGGCGGCCAGCTCGACGGGCCCAGCGCCTACCTGATGAAGTCGCCGCACACCCAGCGCCCGGACCACGAGGCGCGCGAGCTGACCGAGAAGTTCATCGCCAAGTATTCGGGCAAGCCGGGGACCAAGCCGCGCGCGCGGCGCCGCCGGACCGCCCGGACGCGCCGCTGAGCCGCTCCGAGCGCCCGCGGGGCGGAGGCGGCCCCGCACGCGCCGCATCGGCCCGTGGTCGCGGGACCCGCTGAGCGCCCGCAACTATGCTCACCGCCGTGTCCGAGCGCTTCTCGATCGCACAGGTGACGCCGTACCCCTGGGAGGGCGGTCACGAGGTCAACACCTACATCGAGCACCTGTCCAGCGAGCTGGCGCAGCGCGGGCATCGAGTGGTGATCGTCGCCCCGTCTAGCTCGCCGGAGCTGGTGCGCGAGTCCCGGGCGGCGATCCGGTCGGCGGCCGAGGGAGGGGCGCCGCTGCTGCCACAGGCCGGCGGGCGGCCCGCCCTGCTGGGTGTGGGCGACGTCCTGCCGGTCGGCTCGGTCCGCCGGGGCGCCCGCTCGCTGCCGGTCGACGTCGCGCGCACGGTCGAGGAAGCATTGACCGCCGGCTCGCTCGACTTCGTCCACGTCCACGAGCCGTTCGCGCCCAGCACCTCGAGCGCCGCTCTGCGCCATTCCCGCGCGCTGAATGTCGGGTCGTTCCACGCGCCCACCGAGCACGTTCTCTCCACCCAGGTGGCGCGCCGCGTGGTCGAGCTGTTCTTCGGGCGCCTCGATGCGCGCACCGCCTCCTTCGAGGCGACCGCCGACCTCATGAGCCGGTTCTTTCCGAGCGACTACCGCGTGGTCATGCCCGGCGCCGAGCCGGGCGGCGGGCCGCGCGCGGCCCGCGACCACGGTGTGCGGATCGCCTTTGCCCATCGCGAGGAGCGGCCGGCGCTGCGCCTGTTCCTGCGCGCGCTGCGCCGCCTCCCGCTCGACGTCGACTGGACGGCCGCCGTGTGGTCGCGCATGGAGTCGGGGGGACTCGCCCCCATCCGGCGTGAGATCCGGGAGCGGCTGGAGGTCATGGGCCCGGGCGACGGGCCCGCGGCGGGCGTGGTGGACGACGCCGACATCGCGGTGTTCGCGTCCACCGGGGCGTCGCCGGCTCCGGTGCTGCTGCTGCGGGCGATCGCGGGCGCCGCCGTGCCGCTGGCGACCCGGCTGCCGGTCTACGAGGAGATCCTGGGTGACGGCGAGCGCGGGCTGCTGTTCGAGCCGGGCGACGTCGAGACCCTCTCGGCGCAGCTGACGCGCCTGCTGTCGCACCCGCAGCTGCGAGATCGCCTCCGCCGCGCCGGCGCCGAGATCGAGGACCGGCTGTCATGGCAGCGGACCGCGGAGCAGATGGAGGAGGTCTACCGCCAGCTGGCCGCCCGCCGCCATCCCGCCGACGGTGACTCCCGAGTCCGCCGGCGCCTGGCCTCGCGGCCGCTCATCGACGTCGATTTGCACCTTCACACCGACCACTCGCACGACTGCGCCACCCCGGTCGAGGTGGTACTGGACACCGCGCGACAGCAGGGCCTGGGTGCGATCGCGGTCACCGACCACAACGAGATCTCCGGCGCCCGCGAGGCGTTCGCCAAGGCGAACGGCATCAAGGTGATCGTCGGAGAGGAGGTCAAGACCGCGCACCAGGGCGAGGTGATCGGCCTGTTCATCCACGAGAAGATCCCGCGCGGGATGACGCTCGCCGAGACGATCGCCGAGATCAAGCGACAGGGCGGCGTCGTGTACGTGCCCCACCCGTTCGATCGCCTTCATGCCGTGCCCGACTATGAGCACCTGCTGGACGTGTTGGCCGACGTCGACGCCATCGAGGTGTTCAACCCCCGCATCGCGTTCAAGCCGTTCAACGAGGAGGCGGTCCGGTTCGCGGCCAAGTACCGCATCCCCGCCGGAGCCGGCTCGGACTCGCATGTCGCCCAGGGGCTCGGCTCGGTCCGAATCCGGATGCGCGACTTCGACGGTCCGGAGGAGTTCCTCGAGTCGCTGCGCGACGCCGACATCATCCGCAAGCCGAGCAGCCTGCTCTACGTCCAAGCGCTCAAGTTCCTGGAGACCAAGGCCACGCCGCGGTCGGCCCAGCGCGCCAGGCGCCAGCGCCGGGTGCGACGCGCCGCGCGGCGCAGCGGCGCGCCCGACCCGCGCAACGACTGATGCACCGGCAGGGAGAGCCGCGCGGCGCGTCAAACATCGAGCAGGTGCCGGCCACGGACGACGAGATCCGCGAGAAGTACCTCGAGCGCGCCATCCGGGAGCTCAACGCGTTCACGCGCGAGCTGCAGGCGTGCCCGCACTGCCCGCGCGGGAACCTGATGCCGGTCGCGGGATCCGGCCATCCCCAGGCCGACGTGCTGCTGCTCAAGCACTCGGCCCGGCCGGCTGAGATCGAAGAGGGGGTCGCGTTCTACGGGCGTGCAGGGTCCGCGCTGATGAAGTCGCTGCGGCGGCTGGGCATCGACCCCCTCGCGGTGTACGGAACGCTGTGCGTGAAGTGCCCGGTCGCCGATCCCTCGCTGGCCGACCCCGCGTGCATCGGGCGGCTGGTGGAGGAGCTGGCGATCGTTGCGCCGGGGATCGTGGTCGTGATGGGTGACGACGCCCTCCAGGTGCTCAACGACCTCGAGGTGCCGCTGGCGCGGACGGTCGAGCCGCGTCCCGGGGAGTTGCAGCAGCTCACTCCGTCGATCGACGCGCTGTTCGTTCCGGACATCGACCAGGCGCTCGACGACGAGGCCGGCAAGCGGGAGTTCTGGTCGGCGTTCCGAGTGCTCGGCCAGTGGTACGCCGACCTGCCGCCGTACTGATCGCGGTCTACGGGTCGGCGCTCGCGCTGTTCGTCCTGGCTCCGGCCCTGCCCGCCGTCGGGGGCGCCGGAAACCTCAACACCGTGGTTTCGGATGTCCCGGCGATGCTGCTCCTGGGCGGCTGCGCGCTCGCGCTCCTACCGGGGCGGGACGCACCGGGCGGCCTCGTCCTCCTCGTCGTCGGAGGTGGGCTGCTGGGGGCGGCGTTCACCGTCGCGGGCGTCGATCCGCTGGCCAACGTGGCCAAGGCCCTGTTCGCCGGCTCACTGGGGCTGCTGCTGGCTCATCTGCTGGCCGAGCCCGTGGTGGTCGTGGCGGTGCCCCTGTTCGCGGCCGCGCTCGACGTCTTCAGCGTCACCGCGGGGCCCACCGAGCTGCTCGCCCGCGACAGCTCGCGGACCGGCGACTTCCTCAGCCTCTACCTGCCCGCGTGGGGCGGCGGCAGGGCCGGCGCGCTGGGGGTGGCCGATCTGGTCTTCGTCGGGTTCTTCGCCTCGAGCGCGTGGCGCTTCGGGCTGCGCCGCCGCGCGACCGCCGTAGCGCTGCTGGCCGCACTGCCGGCCAGCCTTGCCCTGCAGCTGGCCACCGGCGGCGCCTTCCCGGTGCTACCGCTGCTCGCCGCCGGCCTGCTGCTGCCCAACCTCGACCTCCTGCCACGCCTCCTGCGGCCCGCGAACGGGCGCTAACATCGCCCGCCCATGGATCTGGAGGAGCGCACCCTGGAAACCGCCGGCGACCGCTGCGAGGAGTGTGGCGCCGCGCTGACCCCCGAGGAGATCCAGGCCGCGCTGGAGTCGGGTGGCCCCACGCTGTGCAAGATCCACGCCGCCGAGCAGGTGCCGGTCGGCGAGGAGGAGGCCGCCTTCGAGGACGACGCGGCCTAGGACTGCGGCGGCGCGCCGCGGAGCGCTAGCTGACCGTCAGCGTGCCCTTCATGCCCTGCTGCTTGTGGCCGTCGAACGGGCAGTAGAACTCGTACTTGCCGGGCTTGAGCGTGACCGTGACGGTGGACGTCTTGCCCGGGGCGACCACCGGCCCGTCCTGGTCCACGCCATTGCCCTCCACGGCGATTCCGTGCTGGATGCCCGACGATGACGGGTTGCTCATCACCAGCTTCACGCTTCCCGTCTTGGCAGTCAGCGTCTTGGGCTCGAAGTACAGGCCGCCGTCCTCGTCGGCCTTGAGGCTCAGGGTCTGGTTGGCGCCGGCGCTTGCCGACGTGGTGGCGGGTTGGGTCGAGGTCGTGCCCGGACTGCTGGCCGATCCACCGCCGCCTCCGCAGCCGGCAACCGCCAGGGAGAGGATCATCAAGGCGCCGGGCACGCGGCGCCCGGCGATGAGAGCAGACCGCATCGAGGTCTCCTTTCGGGCGTTTGGCATTCGATGGGAAGGACGCCGCCGGACGGCGATCCTTCCGCGCCTCAGCCCGGGAGCAGGACGATCTTGCCGAGCTTCCCGCCCGCCGCGAAGCGCTCGTAGGCGTCGGCCACCTCGTCGAGCGAATGGGTGGCGGCGACGGGGACCGTGAGCGCCCCGGACTCGAACAGCGGCAGGACGTTCCGCTCGACGGCGCGGGCCGCGACCGCCTTCTCCTCCAGCGGCCGGGCGCGCAGCGTCGAACCGTGGATGCGGGCGCGCTTGCCCATGAGGACCAACAGGTTCAGCTCGGTTTTGGCGCCCGCGCCCACCCCGATCATCGCGATCCGCCCCCCCGGAGCCAGCGCCTCGAGGTTGGCCGAGAAATTGGGAGCGCCCACGAGCTCGAGGATGACGTCGAACGGGCCGTGCTGCGCAAAGCCCTCGGGGGAGACCGCCTCCGCTCCGAGCCGGGCGACCGCGTCCCGCCGCTCCTCGCGGCGCACCGTGGCGGTCACCCGGGCGCCCGCGACGCGGCCCAGCTGTATGGCGGCGGTACCGACGCCGCCGGCCCCGCCGTGGACCAGAAGCCGCTCCCCCGATGAGAGCCCGGCCTGACTGAACAGCGCGTCGTGGGCGGTGGTGAAGACCTCGGGCAGGCCCCCGGCCGCGGGCCAGTCGAGTCCGGCGGGCACCGGCATGACCACCCGCTCGTGGACCACCGCCAGCTCCGCCTGGCCCCCGCCCGCGACGATGGCCATCACGCGGTCGCCCTGGCGAAAGCGCTCGGCGCGCGGCCCGGCGACCGCCACCTCGCCCGCCAGCTCGAGGCCGGGGATGTCGGCTGGCACGCCCGGTGGCGCCGGGTAGGCGCCCGCACGCTGAAGGAGATCGGCGCCGTTCAGGCCCGCTGCGCGCACCCGGACCAGGAGCTCGCCGGCGCCGGGCTCGGGGTCCGGGTGTTCGGCCACCACCACCTCACCGTCGCGGATGGTGGCGGCGCGCATGGCGGCCATTCTATGGAGGGTCCTGGCCCGGGGACCGGTGTCGCGGCCGGTGCGGGCGAGTTTTTCCGGCGGTTTTCTGAGGTACCTTTGCGGGCGCCGACACAGGGCCGGCAAGGACATGGCCGCGATTCCCGTCCCATCGCAGTTGCTAGGGGTGCCTCCCATCTGGCGCGAGGGACGCACCGCCCTGGAGCTGGCGGAGCTGCTGCGCGACCCGGTGTTCAGGGACGTCGACCCGGCGACCGGGGGGGAACGGCCGGTTCTCCTGGTCCCAGGCTTCCTGGCGGGGGATGGATCCCTGGGCCTGATGACCCGGTGGCTGCGCGGCGCCGGCCACCGGGCCCATCGCACGGGGATCCGGCTGAACGTGGACTGCTCGGCCCGGGCGCTGGAGGTCATGGAGCGCCGGGTCGAGAAGCTGGCCGAGCGCTACGGGCGCAGGGTGACGGTCATCGGCCAGAGCCGCGGCGGCACGCTTGGACGCGCACTCGCGGCGACGCGCCCCGACCTCGTGGACGTCCTGGTCGCGCTGGGATCGCCACAGCTGGATCCGCTGGCGGTCCACCCGCTGGTCAAGCTCCAGGTCGGCATGCTCGGCGTGCTCGGCACCCTGGGAGCCCCGGGGCTGTTCCGAGACAGCTGCCTGCACGGCGGTTGCTGCAGGGAGTACCGCGCCTCGTTCGGCGCGCCGTTCCCGGACGACGTGCGCTACGTGTCGATCTATTCGCGCAGCGATGGGATCGTGGACTGGCGCGCCTGCCTCGACCCGGCGGCCGAGCTCGTCGAGGTCGACGCCAGCCACATCGGCATGGCGATGAACGTCGCCGTGTACCGCGCGGTGGCCGAGGCACTGGCGCCCCGCGACAGCGCGGAGCTCCCGCTCGCCGCCTAGCCCCCCGATCCGGGCCGCTCGAGCAGCGCCACGCACTCGATGTGCGGCGTCTGCGGGAACATGTCCACCGCCCGGACCCGCCGAAGCGTCCAACCGGCGTCGGCCAGCTGCGCGGCGTTGGGCGCGAGCGTGGTCGGGTTGCAGGAGACGTAGACCAGGCGCGCGGGGGCGGCCTCGACGATGCGGCGGACCACCTTCTTGGACAGCCCGGCTCGGGGTGGGTCGACCACGATCACATCCGGGCGCCCGACCCGCGCCCCCAGCTCGCGCAGGGCCAGGCGCACGTCGCCGGCGAAGACACCGGCGTTGTCGATCTCGTTGCGCGCGGCATTGCCGATCGCGTCGTCCACCGCTTCCTCGACGATCTCCAGGCCCCAAAGCTCGGCCGCCCGCGGGCTGAGGGTGAGCCCGAGCGTGCCGATGCCGCAGTAGAGGTCGAACACGCGCTCGAACCCGTCCAGGCCGGCGTAGTCGGCCGCCACCGCGTACAGCCGCTCGGCGGTTTCGGTGTTGGTCTGGAAGAACACCTGCGGCGAGATGCCGAACCGCAGCCCGGCGACCTCCTCCTCGAGTTGGGCGTTCCCGGCCAGCACGCGTGTGCGCCCGCCGGCGGTCGTCTCGCCCATGCTGTCGGTCTCGGTCCAGAGGAGACCGTCGCAGCGCACGGCGCCGGCCAGC
The DNA here is from genome assembly GCA_036257715.1 of Solirubrobacteraceae bacterium. GTDB lineage: Bacteria > Actinomycetota > Thermoleophilia > Solirubrobacterales > Solirubrobacteraceae > DATAEY01. The sequence goes on from DATAEY010000006.1 coordinate 18,122, forward strand.
GCCTCGGCGCGCGGCGGGGCGCCGCCGGCCTGCGAGGCCGGCGAGGTGACCATCCGGACCTGGATCTGGCCGGTGCGCCGGCCCTCGCGCACCACCAGGTTGCGCAGCAGCCCCTCGCCGCGCCGCCGGTCGTACGGCGCCAGGCCCTCGGCCCGGCACCAGTCCAGGACCTGCCGGCGCGCCCGGTTGCCCTCCGGGGAGGCCAGGAGGCAGTCGCGCAGCGGCTCTATGCGGTCGAACCGCCCGGGCGCGTGGAAGCCGCACACGAGGCGTCCCGAGTCGTCGGCTCCGAACGAGTACTCGAGCTTGTTGCGATAGCGCCACTGCGACTCCGCGGGGACGATCGGCTCGAGCTCGAAGCCGTCGAGCCGGCCCAGCCGCCGCAGCGCGTCGTCCACGTGTGCCTGCTTGGCCTCCAGCTGACGCTCGTAGCGCAGCACCTGCCACGGGGCGCCAGGGTGATCCGCCAGCGGCGCCACGCGATCGGGGCCGGGGTCGAGCACCTCGATCGCCCGGCCCTCGGCATAGTCGCGGCGGGCGCGGGTGACCAAGGCGCGAACGCGGTCGCCGGGGACCGCCCCCGAGACGAAGACCACATAGCCATCCAGGCGAGCCACGCCGGCCCCGCCGAAGGCGAGGTCGGCGACGGTCAGCTCGAGCTCGCTACCGCGCTCGGGCCGGATGCGGGCCGGTGCGCCCATCGCTCTAGGATGCCAGCGCCCGACTCGGGCCGCCCGGCGCCGCGACCGCGGCGCCCGCCCCGAGGCGAGGCCACCGGATCCGGTGACCTCGGGGACGCCGGGCCGCTCACCCCTAGGCGAGCTTCTTCTCGATCGCGCTCAGCACCGACTTGCGATTGGCGTTGCGCCGCTCGTAGTCGCGCACCTTGCGCAGCTCCGCCGGGCTGAGATCGTCGAGGCGGTCGGTGATCTGGTTGGCGGTCAGGTCGTCGTAGCCGAGGATCGGGAAGCTGCCGGCGATTCCGGTTGTACGCCTCGCGCGGTCCACCTCGCGCAGCACCCGGTCGGCGCCGGGAGCACGCCGCGCGCGCCGGCGGGCATCGGTGGCGGCGGTCTCAAGCTGTCCCCGGCGGCGTTCCAGCAGCTGCTCGAGATCCTGGAGCACGTCCTCGGTCTGCTTGCGTCCCCGGCGCAGCAGGTCGGCCACCAGCTCGTTGGCATCGTCACGGGTCATTCGCCCGCGCTTGACCGCGTCGTCCATGGCCTGCTCGAGCCGGTCACGCGTTAGCACCACACCGCGGGCGAGCGCGTTGAGCGCGCTCTGCACGTTGGTGCGGATCGCGTCCTCCGCGCTGCCGGAGCGACGAGCCGCCCGCTGGCGTCCGCCGGTCGTCCTGCGGGCGGCGCCGGCCTGGCGTCCGCGCGCGCGAGAGGAAGTGGTCCGGCGCGCGCCACTCGACCGCCGCTGCGATGTCTTGCGGGTCCCGCCGGTCGAGCGGCTGGACCGACCCCGTCCTGATTGCCTCTTCGGCTGCGGCATCTTCCTGTCCCTCCTCGATAGTCCGCGGCGAGGCTATCGCAACCGAGAGCGCGTTCCTACTCATGCATCCCGAAGTGCTCCCGGCGCGGATCGACCAACAGCTCGAGCAGCGCCTTCTGCACATGGCGCCGGTTCTCGGCCTGGTCCCAGATGCGCTGGCGCGGGCCGTAGAGCACCTCGGCGGTGATCTCCTCGCCGGGGTGGGCGGGAAGGCAGTGAAGGGCGATCGCTCCGGGCGCGGCGCGGTCGAGCAGCGCGTCGTCGAGGCGGTACGGCGCCAGCGCGCGCCGTCGCTGCGCGTCGTCGCCCTCGTCCCCCATCGACACCCACACGTCTGTGTAGACGGCGTTGGCGCCGTCCACCGCCCGGGCGGGATCGCTCACCAGCCGCGCCCCCGACCCCTGCTCCAGCTGGTAGCCGTCCGGTGCCGCCACAACCACTTCCACGCCGGCCGCCGGGCCGAGCCGGGCCAGCGAGCGAGCGACGTTGTTCCCGTCCCCGACGTAGGCGAGCCGCAGGCCGTCCAGCGCGCCGAACGCCTCACGCAGCGTCAACAGGTCGGCCAGCGCCTGGCAGGGGTGGTGATCCGAGGTGAGCAGGTTGATCACCGGGATCGCGGAGGTCGACGCCAGTTCCTCGATGCGCTCGTGCGGCCCGGTGCGCAGCCCGACGGCGTGGACCTGTCGCGCGAGCACCATCGCGAAGTCGCGCAGGGACTCGCCCCGCGAGAGCTGCAGTTCGTCACCGCGCAGCACGATCGGATGCCCTGCCAGCTCGGCCACCGCGATCTCGAACGACAGACGGGTTCGCGTCGACGGACGCTCGAAGATCAGCGCCACCTGCCGGTGCGCCAGCGCGCGGGAGGAGTGCGGCGCCTGCTTGAGCTCGCTCGCCCGGTCGAGCAGCGCCCGCAGCTCGTCGGAGCGCAGCTCGGAGCCGGTGAGAAAGTGACGCGCCAAGCGCGCAAGTCTAGGCCGGGGCGGCGGGCCGCCTCTCGTCCTGTCGGCCGGAGGCCACGGTGATCAGCAATCTTCGCGTTCTGACCTGGAATCTGTTCCACGGGCGCAGCCTCCCGCCGGCGGGGCGCTCCCTGCGCGAGGACTTCGCGGCCCTGCTCGCCGGCTGGGAATGGGACGTGGCGCTGCTGCAGGAGGTGCCGCCGTGGTGGTCCGCCGCGCTGGCGGCGCGCGCCGGCGCCCAGGAGCGGACAGTGCTCACATCGCGCAACTGGCTGGCGCCGCTGCAGCGGGCGCTCGCCGAGCGGCTCCCCGACGTGATGAAGTCGTGGGGAGGCGGCGCGAACGCGATCCTCTCGCGGCGCGGGATCGACGAGCATCGGCGGACGACTCTCCGTCGCTGGCCCGAGCGGCGGGTGGCCCACGCGGTGCGGATCGCCGACGGCACCTGGGCCGTGAACCTGCACGCCACGGCTCACCGACCGGCGCGGGCCGCGGCCGACCTGCGGCAGGCGCGAGCGGCGGCGCTGGAGTGGTCGCGCGGGGCGCCGCTCGTGCTGGGCGGCGACCTCAACCTCCGCGACCCGGAGGTCGCAGGCCTCGTCCACGCCGCGCGGGGCAAGGTGGACCACGTCTTCAGCCGGGGCTGGGAGCCCGCGGGGGACAGCGAGTCACTTCCCCGGGGGCGGCTGTCCGACCACGCGCCGGTGGCGGTCGACCTCCGGCGCCCGGGCGCGGCGGCCGGCTCCGGCGCCCGAGGGCCGGGAAGGAACGGGACCCGGCGGCGTCGAGAGGCTGTATAGGGTTGCCGTTGTATCCGATGAGCGGAGGTCGAATGGTGGCGAGGAGCAGGTTGCCGGCGGCCTTGGCGTGTCTCGCCATCGGCGGGTTGGCGCTCGCGGGGTGCGGGGGAGGTCGCCAGACCGGGGGCGCTACCGAGACGACGAGCGAGGCGCACACGCCGACGTCGTCACAGGTCGGGCCCACGACCAACCCCGCGATAACGCGCGGGATGGTTCAGGTGGCGATGAAGGACATCAAGTTCATCCCCGCCGACATCAAGGTCAAGAAGGGCCAGACGGTCATTTGGAGCAACGAGGACGGCGTGGCGCACACCGTGACCGCTCAGAGCGGGGCAAGCTTCGACTCCGGGGCGCTGCAGCCGGGTGTGACCTATAAGTGGAAGGCCGCCACGGCCGGCACCGTCCACTACTACTGCACCATCCACGGACCGCGGCAGAGCGGAACCATCACCGTCACGGGCTAGGAGAGGGCGTCCGGCCCGCGGCCCGCTAGCCGACTCAGCCCAGGTCCGGCAGGCCGACGTCCGGCGTCGACGCCTGCGCGTGCAGACGGCGCGGAATGCGACCGGCCCGACGCGCGAGCCGGCCCGCCTCCACCGCCGTACTGACCGCGCGCGCCATCGCCACGGGATCCTCAGCGCGGGCGACCGCGCTGGCGCACAGCACCGCGTCGCAGCCGAGCTCCATGGCCAGAGCGGCGTCAGAGGCGGTTCCCACACCTGCGTCGAGGATCAGCGGGACATCGACGCGATCGCGCATGATCGCCAGGTTGTACGGGTTGCGGATCCCCATGCCGGACCCGATCGGGGAGCCGAGCGGCATTACCGCGGCGCACCCGACGTCCTGCAGGCGTCGTGCCAGTATCGGGTCGTCGTTGGTGTACGGCAGCACTACGAACCCCTCCGCGACCAGCGTCTCCGCCGCCTCGAGCAGCTGCGGCGCGTCGGGCAGCAGCGTGCGGTCGTCCCCGATGACCTCGAGCTTGACCCACTCGGACTGGAAGGCCTCGCGGGCCAGGCGTGCGGTCACCACCGCATCGCGCGCCGTGTAGCAGCCGGCGGTGTTGGGGAGCAGCCGTACCGCGGCGGCGTCCACCACGTCGATGACCGACCCGCGGGCGTTGGGGTCGACCCGGCGCAGCGCCACGGTGACCAGCTCGGTCCCGCTGGCCGCGATCGCCTCGGCGAGCGCCTCCAGCCTGGTGAAGCCTCCGGTGCCCAGCAGCAGACGGCTGTGGAACGTCTCGCCGGCGATGACCAGCGGATCCTGCACGGCGGCCGCCTGGCCGGTCGAGTCGATCGCCACGCTCAACCTCCCTGCATCGCGGTCAGCACCTCCACGCGCGCGCCGTCGCACAGC
>DATAEY010000007.1:0-8601 GCA_036257715.1 Solirubrobacteraceae bacterium
CGCCCGCGGTGAACAGCACGACCGGCAGCTTGCCGCTTCTGGCGACCTCGGCGACCAGCTCGTAGGGGGCCTGCAGCTCCTTGGCGGCCACGTAGAGCTCGTCCTCGGGCAGCGAGGTGAGGCGCTTGATCTCGGCGCGGATCGTCCGCATGTGCGTCGTCGCGTTCGACACGTCGCCCGTGCCGGCCTCGCCCTTGGAGCGGATCATCGCCGCGCCCTCGGTGATGCGGCGCAGGGCCTCGCCCAGGTTGGTGGCGCCGCAGACGAACGGCACGGTGAAGGCCCACTTGTCGATGTGGTTCGTGTAGTCGGCGGGGGTGAGCACCTCGGACTCGTCGACGTAGTCGACCTCCAGGGCCTCGAGGACCTGGGCCTCGGCGAAGTGGCCGATGCGCGCCTTGGCCATGACCGGGATCGTGACCCCCTCCTGGATCGCCCGGATCACCACCGGATCGGCCATCCGGGCCACGCCGCCGTCCCGGCGGATGTCGGCGGGGACGCGCTCGAGCGCCATCACCGCGGCCGCCCCGGCCTCCTCGGCGATCCGGGCCTCCTCGGCGGTGACGACGTCCATGATCACGCCGCCCTTGAGCATCTCGGCCAGGCCAGCCTTGACCCGGAAGGTGGCTTCGTCGCGCATAGCGCCAGGGTACTAGCTGCCCGGCGGCTGCCCGACGATCCGGCGGCCGTCGGCCGCTACGCCGCCAGCGCGACCAGCTCGTCGATCGACTCTTCGATGTCGCGGGCGAGGCGGTCGGAGTCGGGCAGCGCCTTGCGGTCGGCGTATAGCCCGAAGAACGCCCCGCCGCCGCTGGTGTGCATGCCGATCGACAGGGCGTGGCGATCGACCAGCGGCACCACCGGATAGGCGCTCTCCAGCCGGCACCCCAGCATGTACAGCGGCTGCGCCGGTCCGGGGATGTTGGAGATGGTCAGGTTGAACGCCCGGTCGCTGGCCACCATCCGGGATGCCAGGCGCTGCACCGGCCCCGGCGCGTAGGACAGCGCCTTAAGGACCCGGTCGGCGCCCTGCGGCTCGCCGGCGCGCTTGCGATCGCTGGTCGCCCGGTGCACGTCGTACAGCCGCATGACGGGATCCGGCTCCTGGCACGGAAGGTCGACGAAGATGAACGAGATCTGGTTGCCCAGCTCGCCGTCGGATCCGTCCGGGCGCACGCTCACCGGGACCATCGTCTTCAGGGGAACCGTCGGCTGGCCGCGGCGCTCCATGAAGCGCCGAATGCCGCCGGCGCAGACCGCCAGCACCACGTCGTTGACCGTGGTCTGGAAGTGCGACTTCACGCGCCGGAGGTCGTCGAGGGGGCGGTCCAGCAGCGCGAGGTGGCGCAGCGGAGACGTGGGCTGGTTGAGCGGTCCAACCGGGGTCGCGGGCCGCACGGAGGCGGCCAGCGCAGCGCCCGCGCGGCGCGCCTCGCCGGCGGCGCACAGCAGGCGCCGAGGCGACCGCGCCATCTGCGCCGGCGCAGCCAGCAGCGCGAGCTGCGAGGCGATCCGATCGCGCACGCCGACGGCCAGGCGCTCGACGACTCCCGGCGCCGGCCGCGGGCGCCAGGATTCGGGCTCGCCGGGCAGGGGGTCCGGGGTCGGGTCCAGCACCAGCGACGCGAGCTCGACGGCCGCCAGGCCGTCCACCAGGCAGTGATGGGCCTTGCCCACCAGCCCGATCCGGTCGTCCGGCAGACCGGTGGCGATCCACATCTCCCACAGCGGCCGATCGCGGGCGAGCGGCACCGACATGACCGAGTCGGCCAGATCGGTGAGGTTGGTCGTGCGCGCGTGGCGCACGTGGCGAGAGCAGTCGAAGTCCTCGTCGTCGACCCACAGCGGCTCGTGCACTCCGAGCGGGACGGGCGCCAGCCGCTGGCGGTAGCGGGGCGCCCGGCACAGCCGGCCCTCCAGGTGGGTCCGTAGCTGCTCGAAGCCGGGCGCCGCGCGCCCGGCCGGCGGCGCGAAGGTCGCCACCCAGCCGACGTGCATGTGGGCGGTTGGGCTCTCCACCTCCAGGAACGAAGCGTCCAAAGCCGAGAGGCGAGCGGTGGACATGGTTTCCCCCTGATGTCGCTGGCGAGTGCTGGACGCGGCGGTCACTGCCGCGACTCGGCCCTCCGTGGCACGTGCCCGACCGCGGCACGTGACAGGCGCAATTTGCCGGCCGGATCTCAGGCGCCGGTAAAGAACCCGCTAAGACGGCGCGAGGGACCGGTCGCGACGCTCGGCGCAGAGGCGCTACTTGAGCCGGAAGGCCTTGATGCGGTGCTCGTGCTGGTCGGCGTCGCGCGCGTAGACGCCGAAGGCAAGGGCCTGGATGGCGCTCAGCAGACCGACGTGCGAGCGCATGAACGCGGGGGTGTTCGAGGAGTAGTAGAGCGTGATCTGCGACAGCCGCGACACCTCCGAGAGGGTCGCGTCGACGATGGCCACGGTGCCGGCCTTGCGGTGGCGCGCCAGCTTGACCGCCCGCAGCACCAGGGGGTGCGGGCGCCCGGCCGAGAGCGCGATCACGACGGTCCTCTCGTCGATCCGGCTCAGCCGGCCGAGCGCCTCCTGGGATGGGCTCGCCACCAGGTCGGCTCGCAGGTCGAGCAGCATCAGCAGGTGGCGAAGGTAGGACGCGAAGTACGCCATCTGGTCGGTGCCGGCGATCAGGACCCGAGCGGCTCCGATGATCGCGCTGATCGCCGCCTCGACCTGTGAGCGCGAGACCTTGCGCGCGGTGTCCTCCAGGTTGACGTGGTCGGCCGCGATGGCGGCCTCGTACTCGTTCTGGTCGAGCGAGAACAGCGGGGCCGCGGCCGCCACTCCGGATCCGGCCGCCGGCCGGCGGCGGTACTCGTCGCGGGCGGCCTGCTGGAGCTCGGGAAAGCCCTCGAACCCGAGCGCCTGGGAGAAGCGCACCACGGTCGAGGACGAGGTGTTGGCGCGCCGGGCCAGGGATTCGGCGGTCTGGAACGCGGCCTCGTCGAGGTGGTCGACGATGTACTGGGCCACGTCCTTCTGGGAACGCGAGAAGTCGTCGAAGCGGTCGCGGATGTAGGAGGAGAGCGTCTGGTGCCCGTTGAGCACCGGCGGCTCAGAGACGGCGGAGGCTCTCGTCATCGCGAGCGTCCTTTTCGCTGTGGCCGGATCCGTTCCTTCCGGCGGCGCCGCGGCCGCCCCCGGGCCGGCGCGGTCGGGCTGCCGGCCGGTCGCCGGTTTGCCGAGCCCGCGCAACGGGGATCTCACCACCATGAGGTTCGGAGGAGGTTCGGGCCTGCTGACGATCGTCTACCTGGTGATCGGGGCGATTGTCGCCGGCACTCACCACTACTTCGTCCACGTGAGCACGCTGCAGACGGTCGTCTCGGCGGTCCTGGCGGTTCTGCTCTGGCCGCTGCTGCTGCTGGGCGTCGACCTGCACGTCCACTTCTGAGGGCGAGCCCGAGGGTTTCTTCCCAGGGCGTCGAATCCGCCTGGCATGTACCAGGCGCTGGGAATGCTGGTCGCCTTCGGGGTCGGGATGGTGGTGTTCGTCACGGCGGTGCGCGCGGTCGCGCTGCGCTGGGGCATCGCCTGGCGCGATGCGCTGACGTACTTCGGCGTGCTGCCTCAGCAGGACGAGCCCTTCGGGCCGCGGCGGGCCCCAGCCCGGCCGCGGGGGCGCTGAGAGGCACACAGCCTCCTCCCGGCCGCGGTCGCTCAGCCCTGACGCGCGGGGAGCCGAGCGGGCAGAGCCTGGCGGCGTTAGCATCGGCGCGAACAGGTCGCCCGCGCGGTCGAGGCGGTCGATCACGCCGCCCGCGAGTACCGTAGCCACCGCCGGGCGCGACGCTCGCCGCCGGTTTGCCCGGATGGCCCCCGGGTAGCGGTCGGCTAGCGATGCCGAAGGACAGCGCCCCGGACGCGAGCGCTTTCCTGCCCGAGCGCCCGACCCTCAAGCGCCTGCGCGAGGCGGCGGCCGGCTGTCGCGGGTGCGGCCTGTGGCGCGACGCGACCCAGACGGTGTTCGGAGAGGGTCTCAAGCGGGCCCGCATCATGCTGGTGGGCGAGATGCCGGGCGACCGCGAGGACCTCGCCGGGCGTCCGTTCGTGGGGCCGGCCGGGCGTGAGCTGGACCGCGGCCTGGAAGCGGCGGGCATCGACCGCCGCGATGCCTACGTCACCAACGTGGTCAAGCACTTCAAGTTCACCCGCAGGGGCAAGCGGCGCATCCACCAGCGTCCTCGCCAGCAGGAGGTCGCGGCCTGCCATCCGTGGCTCCAGGCGGAGCTGGACCAGGTGCGGCCCGAGGCGCTGGTCCTGCTCGGCAGCACGGCGGCCAAGGCGCTGCTCGGAAGCGGGTTCACGCTCACGCGCCATCGCGGCGACCTCCTCGAGTCGGCGCTGGCGCCGATCGTGGCCGCGACCGTGCACCCGTCCTCGATCATCCGCGCGCCCGACGACGAGTCGCGCCACCTGGCGCGCCGCGACTTCACCGACGACCTCAGGGCGGTGGCCGCGGCGATCGCGGCGCGGCGGCCGCGGCGGGCAGCCTGATCCCGAGCCGGGAGGAATCGACAGCGCGCCACACCGGTAGCAACGGCGCCGATGCCATTACGCTAGGGCCATGTGCCGCAACATCCGCGCTCTGCACAACTTCGAGCCACCCGCGACCGAAGAGGAGATCCGCGCCGCCGCGCTGCAGTACGTGCGCAAGGTCAGCGGCTCTAGCAGGCCCTCGCGGGCCAACGCCGACGCTTTCGCAGCGGCGGTGGACGAGGTCGCGCTGGCGACGTCCAGGCTGCTCGGGGGGTTGGTCACGACCGCTCCACCCAAGGACCGCGAGGTCGAAGCGGCCAGGCGGCGTCGCCGGGCCGCCGCCCGCTTCGCGGCCTGAGGCGACAGCCGCAGCCCGGCTAGCCGATCGCGCGTGGCGCCTGGGGGGCTGGCCACCGGCCGGCCACCGGGCGCCCAGGCTTGCCCGGTGCTGCGTTGCCAGACCGCTGCTGGGAGGCCCAGCCGTAGAGCCACAGGGCCGCCTTCTGCTCCTCGGGCAGGCCGCTGGGCTCGATCACCTCGTCCTCGATCGCGTCCAGCGGCTCGCCGCTGGTCGCTCGCATCCCGACCGTCTCGCGCAGACTTGCGAATGGCATCTGATCTCTCCCCCTGTCCACCGCAGGGCCGCTCGCCCGAGCCCCGGTGTCCAAACCAAACTCGATGAGGCGCCGCCGTCCGCGCGGCCGGCCATCCAGGATAACCGCGATTCATCAGCGACTCTGATCTTTTAAGCCCAGGCTTAGCTTTCCGGCCCGGCGCCGTGAAGCTCGGTGCTCTGACGCTGCTCGGCCTGGCCGGCGGGACGCGCTGGCGCTCCGCGGCGCGGACTTCCTGGTGGACGGCGTGCTCGGGGTCGGCCGGCGCCTCGCGCATCCGCCGTTCGTCTGGCCGTCTCGGGGACCGCTGAGCGGGGAACCTGGGCGCACGCGTGGCCGCCAACCCCGAGGGCCGCCGGGCCGAGGGCCGCCGGGCGGGCGGGCTGCCGGCTACGGCGCTCGCCGTCGATAGGCAGCCAGGCCGGTCAGCTCAATGTGGCCGGGCGTCCGTAGGCACGGAGCCGTCCGGTTTCGGTCGAGCGGACGGGGCATGCTCCTCGAGGAAGTCGGCGATCGCCCGGTGCGCCTGGGCGGGCGCCTCGAGCTGGGGGATGTGCCCGCACTCCAGCTCGACGTGGCGCGCGCTCGGCAGCGCCGCCTCGACGTGGCGCATGAAGCCGATCGGGACCATCGGATCGTGGCGTCCCCAGATGAACAGCGAGTCGGGTGCCAGGGCGCGCAGCCGGGTCCAGAAGCTGTCGGGGTCCTCGAGGTAGATGTTGCGCGCCGTGGCGTAGAAGGCTTGACGTCCGCGGGCGGTGAGGTATCCGCGCAGGAACTCGTCCACCGCCACCGCCGCCCAACCGTCGCCGCGGGCGCCGGGGATCAGGCGCCGGACGACCGGCTCCACCAGCGGGCGGGGCGTGGGCTGTAGGAGTCCCAGCTCGGGCCGCAGCACTCGCAGCCACGACGCCCACCGGCGCTCGCGCAACCAGGCCAGCGAGGGGGTCATCAGGACGAGGGCGTCGATGCGCCCCGGCTGGTCGAACGCCACCTCCAGCGCCACGCGACCGCCCAGGCTATGGCCGAGCAGATGCGTGCGCTCGAGCTCCAGCGCGTCGAGCGCGGCGATGACCCAGCGGGCGAGGAAGCCTGGGTCGTAGCGACCCAGCGGCTTGTCGGAGTCGCCGAAGCCCGGCAGGTCCACCGCGACCATGCGGTGACTGCCACCCAGCGCGGCGATGGTCGGCAGGAACGAGACCTTGGTGCCGCCCAGCCCGTGTAGGAGGACCAACGGCGCGCCGACTCCGGCCTCCACGGCCGACAGCGTCCCGCGCCGCGTGCGCAGGCGCCGGAAGCGCAGACGCCCTGGACCGGCGTTTCCGCCGGTCGCGGCCAGGAAGCCGACGCCCAGGTTGAGGTTGTGGCGAATGCGCAATCGCCGGGCGCGGAACGCGTCCATGCCGCCTCGCAGGTCCTCGGCGATCCGCTTCCAGGTGGCCGCGTCGGCGCGCAGCAGGGCGTCGGGTCGTGCGTCCCCGGCGTACTCCAAGCGGAGAACCCCGTCCGGTCCGATCAGTGCGTCCCACGCCCCCTCCCCGTCCATTGCCAGGCGGACCCGGGCCGGCCGATCGAGCTCCAGCGCGGCCGGGTCGAAGCGGTCGACCAGCGCCTGCAGCGTGGGCGAGGTCATGAGCGATCACCTGCCCGACTCCGGCAGCGAAGAGCGTCGGCGTCCGGGTCGTCGGCCGGACGACGCGACCGCTCCTGCCCAGCGCTCATCCGCCCGGGCCGTCGAGGGCGTTCCGGAGGCCACCCTCGAGCGGTTCGGTCTGACGCGACCGTTCGGCGGAGCCGCGGAGGCCGACCACATCCAGCTGCTCGGCAGGTGTTGATCGGCGGCAGCGGCTCTCGGCGCCTGTCGAGTCGAGTCCGCATGCTTCCCACGCTGGCGACCGCGGGCTGGCGCAGTGGGAACCATCCCCTGGCCTTCGAGTCGGTCATCGCCGGCCACCCAGCTCGGCGAGCCACTCGCTGCGCTTCTGCTGGTAGCTGGGTGGGAGCGGTCCGCTGACCGCCTCGGCCGCGTCCAGCAGGTGCAGCGCCAGCCCATGGTCGCCGCAGCGAGCATCGTGCTCGGCCATGGTCAGGACGACGCTCAGCGGGTCGCCGGCGCGATCGTCGCCCGCCGGCTGCGGCTCGGCCCGCCCAGGGAAGCTTTCGACGGCCGCGGATCGCCGAGCCTGCGCGCGGGCGAGATAGGGCCCGAGGTGGCGCCCGAAGATCTTGGTCGGATGCCACTCGGGCTCCTGGCTGGACGCGTCGGCCGCGCGCCCGCCCTCGCCGGACGGTCCCTCGACGTCGCCGCGGGCCGCGGTCGGTTGGACGTCTGGCTCGACGCCCAGGCGCATCGGATCGGCACCGGTGAGCAGCAGGCCGCGGACGACGGGGCGCCACTCCCGCGGCTGCACCGCCGCGCCAAGGCGCGCGGCGATGTGGCGGCAGACCGCGTCGGCTTGCTGGGCGGCGATGCCGCCCTGCTTGAGCGGGAAGGTCGTGACATCACCGGCGGCGTAGACGTCGGCTGCCCCCTGCACGCGCCCATGCCGGTCGGTGGGTATGAATCCGCTCTCGTCGTGGGCAAGCCCCGGCACCTCCGGTCCGACTAGCCGCGACAGGGTGATCACGCGGTCGGCCGGGACCGCGCCGCCTCCCTCGACCAGCAGCCGTCCGCGCTCGACCCGCAGCACTCGGCTTGCGGTCCGCAGTCGCACTCCGCGCTCGGTGAGAAGGGCGCGCACCGCGTCGGCGACCCCGGCGCCGAACAGCTCGAGCGGCTGCTCCTCACAGGTGACCAGCGTCAGCATCACCCCCGAGGCGCCCTTCGCATTCACGCGCGTCCCGGCCAGCAGCGCGAGCTCGTACAGCGGCACCGGCCAGCCGATCCCCGGCGGCAGGGCGAACGCCACCGAGCCGAACCGGCTGCTGCCGATCTCCGCCATCGTCTCCCGCATCGCATCCACGTCGCCGGGGCCGCCGAAGCTGAGGGCGTCCCGCAGGCCCGGCATCGACCGTGCGCCGGCCGCCACGACCAGGAAGTCGAACTCGATCTCCGCGCCCTCGGCGGTGAGCGCCCGGTGGCGGGTCGCCTCGACCGCGCGCAGAGAGCCGATGCGCAGCCGCGCGCCCTGATCCCGGGTGATGGCATCGAGCCCGAAGCGGCTCGCCCGATCGAAGCCGAACGGCTCGGCCACCGTCACCGGACGGCACACGAACTCCGGTTCACGGCTGAGGAGCTCTATGTCCACCTGCGGGCCCGCCAGCGCCCGGAGGCCGAGAAGGGTCTCCAGGCCCGCGACCCCGCCGCCCGCGATGAGCACGCGAGGGCGTGCCGGACGCGACCTCGGTGTCACGGCCGTGATGCTAGTCAGTTCCGGCCCCTCTCGACCTCGAACGCGTTCGCGGTGAGTAAGAGCAAATGACACATGGAGCCGCTCCGGGTGGTCGGGGTGTCGCTCTCGGGCGCCCGGGC
>DATAEY010000008.1:0-9590 GCA_036257715.1 Solirubrobacteraceae bacterium
AGGTTGAGCGCGATGATCAGGGCCGCCATGACCGAGGCCGCGACGGTGGTCAGGCGCCGGTTGGCCAGCGTCCCCATCACGTCGGCGCGGCGGGTCAGCAGCACCAGGGGGACCAGGGCGAACGGGATCCCGAACGACAGGACCACCTGGCTGATCACCAGTGACCAGGTCGGGTTGAGTCCGATCGCGAGCACGACGAGGGCCGGGGCCATGGTCACCAGGCGTCGCAGGGGCAGCGGGATGCGGCGGCGGATGAACCCCTGCATCACCACCTGGCCGGCGTACGTGCCGACGCTCGAGGACGCGAACCCCGAGGCCAGCAGGGCGAGCGCGAAGGCCAGCGCGGCGCCCGGTCCGGCCAGGGCCTCGAAGCCGGCGTGCGCGCCCTCGATGGTGTCGACCGCGGTCCGCCCCGATCCATGGAACAGCGAGGCGGCGATGACCAGCATCGACATGTTGATCAGGCCGGCCAGCCCCATGGCGATCACCACGTCGATGCGCTGGAAGCGCAGCACCCGCCGACGCTCGGTCTCGTCGCTCACCGGGATCCGGTTCTGGGTGAGCGCGGAATGCAGGTAGATGACGTGAGGCATGACGGTGGCCCCGAGGATGCCGGTGGCCAGCAGGATGGAGTCGGTGCCGGCGAAGCCGGGGATGAACCCCCGGGCCACGGCGCCCGGATCGCCCCCGATGCGCAGCGTGTCGTAGAGGAACCCCAGGAGGATCACCCCGAGCAGGCCGGCGATGACCAACTCGAAGCGCCGGTGGCCGCGGGTCTGCAGCCCCAGGATCGCGAACGCCACCACGCCGGTCATGATCCCGGCGACGAACAGGGGGACGCCGAACAGCAGGTTGAGGGCGATCGCCGCGCCGATGAACTCGGCCAGGTCCGTGGCCATGGCGATCAGCTCGGCCTGCGCCCACAGCCCCCATGAGACGGGGCGCGGGAAGTGCTCGCGGCACAGCTCGGGGAGGTTGCGCCCGGTGGCCAGCCCGATCTTCGCCGACAGGCTCTGGATCAGCATCGCCATCAGGTTGGCGGCGAGGATCACCCACAGCAGCAGGTAGCCGAACCTCGCCCCCCCGGAGATGTTGGTGGCGAAATTGCCGGGATCGACATAGGCGATCGCGGCGACGAAGGCCGGGCCGAGCAGGGCGATCGACCCGCGCAGGCGTCCGCGCGCGCGCAGGCGCTGCAGCGCGCTCGGGGTCGGCGTGGGAAGCGCGACGCTGCTCGCGCCGGCGTCGCCGCCCATGGTCGGCGGAGGCGGGTTCACCGGTCCACCTCCACCCGCATCGCCCCGGCCAGGCCGCCGCCCAGCACGTGGACGTCGGCGCCGAACCGGGCGAACACTGGCCCGCCGAACGGCTGGCGCTCGAGGACCTCGAGACGGTCGCCCGGCGAGACCCCGCGCTCGGCCAGATAGCGCAGCATCTCCGGGTCGGAGTCGGAGATGCGTACGAAGGTGCCGCGCTGGCCGGACTCCAGGGAGTCCAGCGGCCGGGTCGCCGTCTCCTCGATGCGGCCGTCACGGGTGGGGATCGGATCGCCGTGCGGGTCGTGGGTGGGATCACCGAGCTTGGAGGCGATGACCTCCTCGAGGTCCTCGGAGAGGACATGCTCGAGCACTTCGGCCTCGTCGTGGACCCGATCCCACGGGACCCCGAGGGACTCGCTCAGGTAGAGCTCCAGCAGCCGGTGATGGCGCAGCACCTCGAGCGCGAGGGCCAGACCGTCGGCCGTCAGGCGCACGCCCCGATAGGGGACATGGGTGACCAGCCCGAGCTCGTCCAGCCGCCTGACCATGCCCGAGGCCGAGGCGGGGGTCACCGCCAGACGGTCGGCCAGCGCGTTGGTCGAGACGGCGTCGCCGCGACGGGACTCCAGCGAATAGATCGCCTTGGCGTAGTCCTGCACGGCGGGGGATGCGCGGTCGACGATCGCCACCCGGATATTATGGCAAAGCTAAACCTGGATTGTGGCGAACTCGGATCCGGCCGACCGCAGAGCCGCTTCGGGCTATCCTCGGATCATGGCCACGGCAGAGGCGCTGACGCACGAGGACGAGATCCTCACCACCGCCTGCGGGCTGCTCGACCGATCGCAGCGCGGCAAGCTGGCGCTGACCGGCCCCGACGCCAAGGCGTTCCTCGACGGCCAGGTGACCAACGACGTCGAGGCGCTGGAGCCCGGACAGGGCTGCTACGCGGCCTTCCTCACCCACAAGGGCAAGATGCTGGGAGACCTGCGAGCGCTCGACTTCGGCGACGAGCTGTGGCTGGACACGGAGCGCGCGACGCTCCAGGAGCTGTTCAACATGATCCGGCGCTTCAGCGTCGGCTACGACGTGCGCCTGCACAAGCGCACGCTGGAGCGCGCCCTGCTCTCGCTGATCGGGCCCCGCGCGCGTGAGGTCGCGGACGCAGGCTCCCTCGGTCCGGACGAGCACGCCAACGCCGCCGGCGAGGTCGCGGGCCTGCCGGTCCGGCTGGTCGCCACCGACGTCGGCGTCGACGTCATCTGCCGATCCGACCGGGCCCAGGAGCTGAGGGCCGGCCTGGCCGGACGCGGGGCGGTGCCGGTGTCCGAGGACGCCGTCGAATGCCTGCGCGTCGAACGGGGCCGCCCCCGCTGGGGCCTGGAGCTCGACGAGGCGACGATCCCGCAGGAGGCGGGTCTCAACCAGCGCGCGGTCTCGTTCACCAAGGGCTGCTACGTCGGCCAGGAGACGGTCGCGCGCCTGTTCTACAAGGGCAAGCCCAACCGGCACCTGCGAGGGCTGCGCCTGTCCCGCCCGGCAGACCCAGGCGCCGAGCTGCGCCTGGGCGAGCGCGCCGTGGGCCGGCTGGGGAGCGTCGCGGTGTCCCCCCGTCACGGTCCCATCGCCCTCGCGCTGGTACGCCGCGAGGCGCAGCCGGGCGCGCGCCTGGCGGTCGGTGATGGAGAGGTCACGGCGGAGGTCGTGGAGCTGCCCTTCGCATGATCCCGGGGCTGCTGCACGCCTAGCCGGCGCTGCCACGGGCCTCGGCCAGGAACGCGGCGATCGCGGCCGCCGGCGGCGGCGGCTCGAGGCCGAGCCACGGCACCTCGGGGCGCGAGGCGAGCCAGGTCGCGACGATCCGCGCCTCGTCCACCTCGGCCGGGTGGATCCAGCCGGGCGCCCCCAGGGGCGGTCGCGACGCCAGCGCCAGGGCGGTCCGGCGCTCGAGCTCGACCTCTGAGGGCAGCGGCCCCCAGTCGACCACCCGCCCACCGATCAGCCAGAAGGCGTCGAAGCCGCTAGTCCGGCCGGCTCCGGGCGCCAGTACGAGCCGGGGAGCGGCGTGGGCCGCGCGCAGGAAGCCGTCCATGCGCTCGAGGAGCACCGCCAGGCGCCGGTGACGCCGTCGCAGCGCGGCGGCGCGCTCGAACTTGCACTCCGCGGCCGCGGCGCGCATCCGCGCCTCCACGTGGTCGAGCAGCGCCACTCGCGCGTCGTCGCCCCCGCCGAACAGCGCCAGCGCGGCGTCGAGCCGGCGGCGGTAGAGGTTCGGGTCCAGGTCGCCGAGGCAGGGAGACAGGCAGCGTCCCATCTGCCCGTAGGCCGACGGGTGCTCGCGGCGCGGGAGCTTGCGGCCGCAATGGCGCAGGCCGAACAGCGAGTTGAGCTGCTCGACCAGCTCGGCGACAACCGCGCGCCCCCGCAGCGGCCCCACGCACACCGCCAGGCCGGCGGCCGGTCGCGGAGCCACCTCCAGGATCGGGAAGGGGATGTCGAGCCGGCACAGGATGTAGACCCAGGGATCGACCCGCTTGAGGTTGACGTTGCCCGGCGGGCGCAGCCGCTTGATCAGGCGGCTCTCCACCACCAGCGCGGCGAGCTCCGAGCGGGTGGCGTGGTGGTCGACGACCGCGGCGTGGTTCGTCCACCCGGCATGGCGGGATCCCGGCGCGAAGTGCGAGCGGGCCCGCGAGCGCACCCGCACCGACTTGCCGACGTAGAGCGGACGGCCAGCGCCGTCGCGAAACACGTAGACCCCGGGGCCGTCGGGCAGGCCGGCGAAGTCGATTGCGGGCGGCGGGTTCGCGTCCGCCTGCAGCCGCCCCGGCGGGCGGCGCCGGCGCGACCGCCGACGGGGCTTCAGGAGCTCGACGGCGTCGCGCACGGTCTGCGCGTGCGCGCACAGGCGCCCGAAGAGCGCGCAGAAGATGCGCGCGGAGGTCTCGGCGTCGGGGAGCGCGCGATGCGACCGCTCGACCGGGATGTCGAGCGCCCGGGCCAGCTCGGCCAGCCGGCGCTGGCCGGCCAGCGGAGCGAACCGGCGGGCCAGCGCGATGGTGCACAGGATCGGTGGCTCGGGCCAGGTCAGCTGCTCGGCGGCGAACGCGCGCGCGAGCGCGCCGCGGTCGAACGGGGCGGCATGGGCCACCATCGCTCGGCCCTCCAGACGCTCCGCCAGCCGGGGGAGGATTCGCGCGGGGGGATCGGCGCAGGCGACCATGGCCTGGGTGATTCCGGTCAGGCGCTCGACGCCGCGCGTCAGCGGTCGGCGGACCGCGACCAGCGACTGGAAGCGGTCGTGCAACTCTCCTCCGCCCACCAGCACCGCCCAGACCTCGGTGAGCTCGCACTCGTCGCCGGCGCATCCGTTCGTCTCGACGTCGACGGCCACGAACTCCGCTGTGCGCAGAGGCTGGTCGAGCACGTCCATGCCAGGTGTCTACGCCGGCGTTCGGACGGGGTGCAGCCGCGCTTGCAGGTAAGCGATTGGCGCGACCCCGCAGCGGGGTACCATTGGGCGCACACCAGGGAGAGGGGACGCCGATGACCACCGCCGCCGCGAGACCCCAAGAGCTGCTCAGCCCCGAGGAGATCGACGAGCGCACCCTCCACGCCTGGACCGCCTACCGCGACAGCCTCCGAGAGCTCACCGGGCGCGAGTACGACGAGGCCGAGCACCGCTCGTGGGAGCGCCTACAGCGCAAGCTGCGCCAGCTCGAGCAATGCCGGGTCGAGCTCGCTTCGGCCGGCGAGCAGCGGTAGTTCACCTGCGCCAGGCGTCCGGGCCGCTGGTCCGGCCGATTCGCGGATCGCCGCACCGTCGGCTAGGGTTGGCGCTGGACCCGGTCGCGCGGCGTAGGGGTCGCGGAACTGCACGGATGGAGAGGACGCACCGCAAATCGAAGTCGGGGTGGCGCCGGGTGCCCGGTGTGCTCACGGCGGTGGTCGCGGTGAGCGTCCCGGCCGGGTGCGGCGAGCAGAAGTACCGTGACACCCATCCCCGGCCGCCGGCGCCGATCACCATCTCGGCCTACATCTCCCCGACACGGGTCTCGGTGTCGCCCGCCTCGTTCGGCGCGGGGCCGATCACCGTGTTGGTGACCAACAACAGCACGTCGTCCCAGGAGGTGACGTTCGAGACCGGAGGCGCGGGGTCGAGCGTCACCCAGACCACCGGGCCGATCAATCCCGGGGACACCGGCGAGATCAAGCTGTTCGTCCGCGAGGGGCAGTACCGGCTGCGCGCCAGCAGCGGCTCGATCTCGCCCGCCACCGTGATGGTGGGAGGCGAGCGCCCCAGCGCCCAGAACGAGGTCCTGCAGCCCTAACGCGCGGCCCGGCCGACGGTTGTAGCCGCCGCCCACGCCGCTGCGCCAGCGAGCCGCCCTCGCGTCGCCGGCAGCGGCTACGGTCCCGCCCGGTGCAGGTCCTGACCGCGATCGATTCCGAGGCCATCGCAGCGCTGCGCTCGCGCGGCGAGTTCTTCTGGCTCGATCTCGGCCAGCCCACCGGCGACGACATCGCCAGGCTCAAGGAGCTCCTCTCGCTCCACCCCATCGCGGTCGAGGACATCGCCGAGGTCGATCAGCGGCCCAAGCTCCACGACTACGGCGACTACGTCCTGATGGTGTTCTACGGCGCGCGCCGCGACGAGGACGGACGTCCGGTCATGGTCGAGGTGGAGCTGGTGATCCATGGCGACTACATCGTCACCGCCCATCGGGAGCCCTGCCTCGAGCTGACCGAGCTGCATGGCAAGCTCGCGCAGCCCTCCGCGGACAGCGAGCAGTTCGTCGTCTACCGGGTGCTGGACACGCTGACCGACACCTTCTTCCCCGTGCTGTCGGCGATGGACGACGAGATCGACGAGCTGGAGAACGAGGTCATCAGCCAGCCGACCGACGAGCAGCTACAGCGGATCTTCCGCCTCAAGCGTGACCTGGTCGCGCTGCGCAAGGTGATCACCCCACAGCGCGACCTGTTCGCCCGGGCCGGCGACGACATCATCAACCTGCCGGGGCTCGAGCCGGGAGCGCGCGACTACTTCCGCGACATCTACGACCACCTGATCCGCATCTCGGACCTGATCGACTCCTACCGCGACCTGCTCACCGGGGCGATGGACGTCTATCTCTCGACCGTGTCCAACCGCCTCAACGCGATCATGAAGCAGCTCACGACCATCGCCACGATCTTCCTGCCGCTGGCGTTCATCACCGGGTTCTTCGGGCAGAACTTCGGCTGGATGGTCCGGCACGTGAACTCCCTGACGGCATTCCTGGTGCTGGGCATCGGCGGCGTGGTGGTCTCCGCGCTGGCGCTCTACGCGTACTTCCGTCGCGCGGGGTTCCTCTAGCGCCCCAGCGGTAGGCTTCGGCACCCCGACGAGGAGGTAGCCGACACCGTGGCAGTCGACGTCAGCCAGGTCGCACGTGTAGACACCGAGCCGGGCGAGCTGCCCGGGACGATGGCCGCGTGGGTCATCCGCCGGGAGCGCGAGGGCGAGCCGATCGACGCCTTCCAGGTTGAGGAGATCGAGGTGCCCGAGCCGGGCGCCTTCGAGGTCATCGTCCGCGTGATGGCCGCCGGAGTGAACTTCAACAACGTGTGGGCGGCGCGCGGGGTCCCGGTGTCGGTGTTCGACTCCCATCCCGAGGAGGACCACCACATCGGCGGATCCGACGGCTCGGGCATCGTCTGGAAGGTGGGTCCCGGAGTGACGCGGTGGAAGCCCGGAGACGAGGTGGTGATCCACTGCAACCAGGCCTCCTACGAGGATCCGGAGGTGCACGGCCTCGACCCGCTGGCCGCGCCCTCGCAGAAGATCTGGGGGTACGAGACGACCTGGGGGTCGTTCGCCCAGTTCACCAAGGTCCAGGCCCAACAGCTGCTTCCCAAGCCCCACGCGCTGTCGTGGGAGGAGGCCGCCTCCTACGGGCTCACCTACTTCACCGCCTACCGGATGCTGATCGACCGCTGCGAGCTGAGGGCCGGGCACCGCGTCCTGATCTGGGGCGCCGCCGGCGGGCTCGGCGTCTTCGCCACCCAGCTGTGCAAGATCAGCGGCGCCCAGTCGGTCGGCGTTGTCAACTCCGACGAGAAGGGGCAGCTGGTCACCCAGCTCGGCGCGACCGGGTTCATCAACCGCACCGAGTACGCGGGCATGATGCGCAAGGGGGGCGAGTCGGCGGAGGAGGAGAAGGCCCGCTTCAAGGAGTCGCGCCGCTTCGCCAAGGCGGTCCGCGAGGTGCTGGGAGAGCCGCCCGACATCGTCTTCGAGCACGTCGGGCAGGCCACGTTCCCCACCTCGGTGCTGGTGGTCAGGCCATTCGGAAAGGTCGTCATATGCGCCGGCACCACCGGTTACAACCTCGACTTCGACGTGCGCTACCTGTGGATGCGCCAGAAGGAGATCATCGGCTCGCACTTCGCCAACGCCTGGGAGTGCCTGAAGGCCAACGATCTCATCGAGCAGGGGCTGATCCGTCCGGTGCTATGGCGGACGATGCCCTTCGATGGAGTTGCCGAGGCGCACCAGCTGATGCGCGAGAACAAGCACCTCGGCAAGATCGCGATCCTGGTCGGCGCCGAGCGCGAGGGCTTGGGGCGCACCGCCGAGGGGCCGGGCGCGATTCGGGCCGAGGTCGGGGTGTGATGGCCGGATGCGTGCACATACCCTGGTATGCGACCGGCTTCCGCGCTGAGGGGCTGGAGGCGGCGCTGGGCGAGATCGCCCCGGTCGCGCTTCGCTACGGCGCGGCGGACTACGCCGTGCATCGCTCGCGCGACGACCGCTACCGCTTCCTGCAGCTGGCCACCTTCCAGGACAAGCTCAGCTGGGAGCGCTACTGGCTCGGGGAGGAGTTCGTCGGCTGGCGCGCCCGCCATTCGGCCCGATACCAGGTGCCGGTGCTCTACGAGTGGTACGACGTCACCGCCCAGGGGGGGCTGCGCCGAGAGCCGGCGTCGGCCGCGGCCGAGTGAGCGACCCGGCCCCGGGCCTGCATCCGGTCCAGAACCGCGCCCTGCGGAGCTCTACGCGTTCGGACGCCAGCTCGTGGCCCATTGGACGCGCCTGGCCCAGCGGCTGGGCGCCGGCCCCGACGCGACGGCGCTGGAGGCTGGCGCCGGGGCGGGCCGCACCTGCTGCAAGGGCTAGCCGACCTCACCCCGTCCTACGGGCTGCATCGCCTCCCCGCGGCGCAGGGCGTCGGCGCGCGGATCGCCGGCGTGCGCAACGTCGTGGCCGACCGCGCGCTCGAGCGCAACCAGGCGCTGCGCATCGCGCTGCACGACGTCCGCCTAGATGTCGCCGCGCCGGCAGGCCCGGACCTTCGCCGGCTGCATCAACCGCGCTCGAGCGGCGCCATGGTCAGGCCGGCGCCATTGAGCTGCTCCCAGTAGAGCTCCGCTGCCTCGCGGTCGCCGCTCCACACGATTGCCTGTCCGGTGTTGTGTATGCGGTCGGCGATGGCGTATCCGCGGTCGAGCGACACGCCGGGGATGAAGGTGGCCAGCGTGCGCGCGACGTGGTCGAAGGTGTTGTGGTCGTCGTTGCGGACGATGACGCGCCACTGCCCGCCCAGGCCGGTCCCAGGCTCACCCGTGCGGGGCAGCTCGATCGTCTCGGTCATCGGCGCAAGGGTACCCGGGCGCGGTAGCGCGGCAACCGGGCGGTCCTCGGGTTGCAGGTCGGGCGGCGCTTCAACCCTCGGCTCGCTTGCGCCAGTAGCGGTCGAGGCCCAGCCACTGCTGCCCGGGCGGCACCGCCTGGCCTGCGCCGCGGCGGTCTGCGGATCCGCCGCCTCGTCGATCTCGGAGCGGATGTGGGCCTCGAACGCCGCGCCGTCGAGCTCGCGGGCGAGGGTGGCCCAGGCGGCGAGGCGGTCCCGCACCAGCGCCAGGTGCTCGAAGACGGGCTCGACCACGCCAAAGTGGGTGATCGCCAGGGACTGCGGCCCCCCACCCGCCAGCGCCGACAGCGACCGGACCCAGGCCTCCAGGTCGATGTAGGGCGGGGGCGTGGGCGGCAGCACGAGCTCCGCCGGCTGGATGCGCACGCCGGGGACGTCGCCGACGTATGCCCGCCGGGTGCCCGGGTCCAGGTAGGCGACGTGATGCGAGGCGTGGCCCGGGGTGTAGACGACCTCCAGGCCCCGGACCGTCTCGCCACCGCGCAGAGGGCGCAGACGCTGCTCCGGAACCGCCGTCACCTCGCCCCACGGTCGATCGATGTCGACCCCGTACAGGCGCCGCGCACTCTCGACCAGCGAGCTCGGGTCGGCCAGATGGGAGCCCCGCGCTCGTGGACATAGACCTCGAGCCCGG
>DATAEY010000009.1:0-8489 GCA_036257715.1 Solirubrobacteraceae bacterium
TGCGCTACGTCGGGGGGTCACCGCGGTTTCGCGCGGTGCTGGCGCGAACCAGCCTGTTCGTGGTCTTCGCCAGCGCGCTGTGGGCGCTGCTGCCGGTGGTCGCGCGTGACCAGTTGGGCATGAGCTCGGGCGGGTACGGGCTGCTGCTGGGGGCGATCGGGGTCGGCGCACTGCTGGGGGCGGTGGTCCTGCCCGGCATCAGGACCCGCCTGTCGGCCAACGCCATCGTGGCCGGCGCCAGCCTGCTGTTCGGGCTGGTCTGCGCGGTGCTGGCCTGGGTGCGCATCGTGCCGGTGGTCGCCGTGGCCCTGGTCGCCGGCGGGCTGGCCTGGATCGCGGTGCTCGGCTCGCTCAACGGCGTGGCCCAGACCACGCTGCCCCACTGGGTGCGCTCGCGGGGGATGGCGCTCTACCTGCTGACCTTCCAGGGCGGTCAGGCGGTGGGTGCGTTCGCGTGGGGCCTCGTGGCCCGGCAGGCGGGCACGCCCACGGCCCTGGCCGCGGTCGGCGCAGGACTGGCCGCCGGACTGGCCCTGGTGGGCCGCTTCGCCCTGCGCCCCACCGAGGGCCTCGATGTCACGCCGTCCCAGCACTGGTCCGAGCCCCAGCTGGTGGTCGACCCCGACCCCGGCCATGGGCCGGTGCTCGTCACCCTCGAGTACCGCGTGCCGGTCGAGAACGCCGAGCCCTTCCGCGAGGCCATGCGCGCGGTGGGGCGCATCCGCCGGCGCACCGGTGGCCAGCGCTGGTCGCTCTACCAGGACGCGGCCGATCCCGAGCGCTTCGTGGAGACCTATCTCACCCCCACCTGGCAGGAGCACCTGCGCCAGCATCGCGAGCGCGTCACGGTGACCGACCGCACGATCCAGGAGCGCGCCAACTCCCTCCTGCTCCCCGGCACCCACCCGCGGGCGCAGCACCTCCTCTTCGCCTACTCCGGCGAGCCACTGCGGCGGCCCGAGCCGGAGCCGGCCGAGGACGAGTCCGAGAACCCGGCGCCCGCCTCAGAGCAGACCGGCAAGCGCTGAAGCGGCGCTCGCCGACCAACCGCGTCGTCCGGCGGCACGTCGCCGCGGCCCCGCCGGATGCATGCACCGCCGGCGGACGGGGCATCCAAGACGCACCGTGCGCATGGACTACACCGCCGACCTGTGGTGGAAGAACGCCGTCTTCTACTGCCTTGACGTCGAGACGTTCATGGACGGCGACGGTGACGGGTGCGGCGACTTCGCCGGCCTCAGCCACCAGATCGACTACCTGGCCAGCCTGGGCGTGACCTGCCTGTGGCTGATGCCGTTCTATCCCACCCCCAACCGCGATGACGGCTACGACATCAGCGACTACTACGGGGTGGACCCCCGGCTGGGCACCCTGGGCGACTTCGTCGAGTTCGTGCGCACCGCCCAGGACCGCGGGATGCGGGTGATCGTCGACCTGGTGGCCAACCACACCTCCGACCAGCACCCCTGGTTCCAGGCGGCGCGCGCCGACCCCGACTCGCGCTACCGCGACTACTACGTGTGGCGCGAGCGCAAGCCGCCCGAGCCGCCGGGCTCGGTCGCCTTCCCCGGCGAGGAGACCAGCATCTGGCAGTACGACCGCAAGGCCCGCGCCTACTACCTGCACCACTTCTACCGCTTCCAGCCCGACCTCAACATCGCCAACGCCGCCCTGCGCGACGAGATCGCCAAGATGATGGGCTTCTGGCTGCACCAGGGGATCTCCGGCTTCCGGGTGGACGCCGTCCCGGCGTTCATCGAGCTCGAGAACCGTGCCGAGGCCGGCGGGTTCGACCCGCAGGACTACCTGCGCCAGCTGCGCGCGTTCATGGGCCGGCGCAACGCCGAGGCGATGTGGATCGGCGAGGCCAACGTCGACCCCGGAGCCGAGCGGCAGTTCCTCGGCGCCGGTCAGGGCGACGAGCTGAACATGCTGTTCAACTTCGTCGTCATGCAGGCGACGTATCTCTCGCTGGCGCGCGGCAGCGCCGAGCCGCTCGAGGACGCGCTGCGCCAGCTGCCCAAGATCCCGCAGGACACGCAGTGGGCCAACTTCCTGCGCATCCACGACGAGCTGACCCTGGACAAGCTGACGGTCAGCCAGCGCGACGAGGTGTTCGCCGCCCTCGGCCCCGCCCCGCGCATGCAGCTCTACGGGCATGGGCTGCGCCGGCGGGTCGCCCCGATGCTCGACGGCGACCAGACGCGCCTACGCATGCTGTTCAGCCTGACCTTCAGCCTGCCCGGGACGCCGGTGCTGTTCTATGGCGACGAGATCGGGATGGGCGAGAACCTCTCGCTGCACGACCGCCTCAGCGTGCGCACCCCGATGCAGTGGACGCCGGAGCCCAACGCGGGGTTCACCACCGCGCCCGCCTCCCGGCTGGTGCGGCCACTGGCGGACGGCAAGTTCGGTCCGCGGCGGGTCAACGTCACCGATCAGCACCACGACCCCGACTCGCAGCTGTCATGGATGCGACAGCTGATCCGCCTGCGCCGGGAGACGCCGGAGCTGGGCTGGGGTACCTGGCAGCTGATCGAGACCCGCGCCGAGAGCCTGTTCGTCCACCGCTGCGACTGGCAGGAGAGCACGGTGATCGCCGCCCACAACCTCGGCCCGGGGCGGGCCCAGGCGAAGCTGACCGCCCAGGACATCGGCGAGTGCGAGGCGATCGACGACCTGTTCGAGGGACGCGTCCACCACCCGCGCGCCGACGGCTCCTACCACCTGGCCCTCGACGGCTTCGGCTACCGCTGGCTGCGCCTGCGCCGCCCCGGCGAGCGCCCCCGCTTCTAGACCGACGGCCAGTTCTCACCGCGGGCGCAAACCGGCCGAGCGAGCCCCGCCGCTCCCATCCCAGGAACGCTTCCTTGCCGGCCCGGGCCGCCCGGCCAACGGGCAGTCTTCCCGCTGGCCGGGTTGGCTAAACGGCGGCGTTCATTCGGTCGGGCGCGCTACTCGGTGTGGTCGATCCAGGTGACCCGCCAGGCCCCGGGATGGGTGCAGCTCCAGTACACCGAACGGATCCCGCCGGGCTGGACGATGCCGCGCTGCAGACACGACCAACTCGGAAGCGGGTGAGCATCCCTGCTCGGAGGCGCGGAGAACACCGCCATCGCCACCCGCCGCGCGGTGAGACACGACACCCGGTAGGCGTGCAGCTGGTGTTGGGTGGGCTGGGGCGGGACGCAACTCACGAAGGTGGGGCCAACCGCTCGGCACCCCAGCAGCAGGTCCCGGCGAACCGCGAAGGGGACGATCCCGCAGCCCACGTCAACCGTGCCGACGTCGCGCAGGCGCCAGGTGGTTCCCACCCGGCTCAGCACCGCCGTCGCCGACTGGACCACGCGGTCGGGCCGGGGGACGATGCGAGCCCTGGCCCACGGACCGATCGTCGAGACCCGGATGAAGCCGATCGTGTAGGCGGCGTCGGGGACGTGGACGGTCAGGGCGGAGTTGTGCACGGCGGTTGCGATGCGGCTCGCCTCCAGCGCTGTCGGCGGCCGCGACGCCCAGGCCGCCGGCGGGGCCATCAGCACACCCAGCGCCAGGGCGAGGCCGAGGCCGAGCCGCGAACGGCGCCTCCGCGCGCCCGTATCCGTCATGCGAGTGGTCATCCGGTTCCTCCCTCCGTGGACGGGCGGAGACCCTAATGCGCCAGGGTCGTCGAACGCAACGCGCTGGGATCTCCGGTTCACGCGAGCGCAGGCGACTCCCCAGGGGCCGCCGCGACAGGCAGCAGGCCACCCGACGCTACTCGAGGGCGATCACCACTCCCTCGTCGGGCCCCAGCGCCAGCCGGTCGAGCCGCAGCTCGCCGGGGCGGCGGGCCGGGTCGGTCGAGACCTCGACGCGGCCGCGGCCGGCCAGGCCGGTGTCCACCGCGACCTCGTCCGAGGAGAAGTTGAGCGCCACCGCGAGGCGCTCGCTCGGCGCCTCGCGCAGGTAGGCCAGGACATCGTCGCGGTCGACCTCCAGCAGCAGCTCGCGACCGCCCTGCAGCGCCGCCGAGCCGCGGCGCAGCCAGATCAGCCGGCGGTAGAGCGACAGGGTCGAGTCCGGGTCGGCGGCCTGGGCCGCGACGTTGGCCTGCTCGACGTCGGGGGCGAACGGCAGCCACGGTCGCCCGGTGGTGAACCCGCACCCCGGGCCGGCTGCCGAGGGGGCCTGCCAGGCCAGCGGGGCGCGCTCGGGATCGCGGCCGTCCACGTCGATGGCGGCCTCGGGCGGGACGACGGCGTCGCGCATCCCCAGCTCCTCGCCCTGGTAGAGGAACGGCGTCCCCCGCAGCGTCAGCAGCAGCATGCTCGCCACCCTGGCGCGCTGCGCGCCGCGACCCCCGGCGTCGTAGCGGCTGGCCGCCCGGGAGTGG
The DNA here is from genome assembly GCA_036257715.1 of Solirubrobacteraceae bacterium. Classification (GTDB taxonomy): domain Bacteria; phylum Actinomycetota; class Thermoleophilia; order Solirubrobacterales; family Solirubrobacteraceae; genus DATAEY01. The sequence continues at coordinate 4,373 of DATAEY010000009.1, forward strand.
TCGTGGTTGTTCAGGCACCAGGCCGGCCAAACGTCGGGCTCGGCCAGCTCGGTGAACTCGGCGATCACCTCCCGGAACGCCGCCGCGCTCCAGGGCTGCTGCAGCAGGGAGAAGTTGTGGACCATGTGCAGCTCGTCGCCGGAGTTGACGTAGCGCAGCAGCGTGCCCTGGTCGTCGGCGTAGACCTCGCCCACCGCGAAGCGCTCGTCGTACTCGTCGAGCACCGTGCGCAGCCGGCGCAGGCGGTCGTGGACCGTCGGCCAGTGCTGCTGGTGGGAGCGGTCGGGCTCGTTGTCCCCCAGCACCGGGTCCTTGCCCAGCTTGTAGACGGCGTCCAGCCGAAAGCCGCCGGCGCCCCGGTCCATCCAGAAGCGCAGCACGTCGAACATCGCCGCCTCGACCTCGGGGTTGTCCCAGTCGAGGTCGGGCTGGGCCGCCAGGAACGAGTGCAGGTACCACTGCGCCGTGCTCTCGTCCCAGGTCCAGGCGGGACCGGCGTCCCTCCAGGCGGTCAGCCAGTTGTTGGGCGGGGCGCCGTCCCCACGCCCGTCGCGCCAGACGTACCAGTCTCGGCGCGGGCCGGCGCGACTCGAGCGCGACTCCACGAACCACGGATGACGATCGGAGCTGTGGTTGGGGACCCAGTCGACCACCACCCGGATGCCCCGCCGGCCGGCCTGCTCCACCAGCTCGTCGAAGTCGTCCAGCGTGCCGAACAGCGGATCCACGTCGGTGTAGTCGCTGACGTCGTAGCCGAAGTCGGCCATCGGCGACGGATAGAACGGCGACAGCCAGATCGCCTCGATCCCCAGCGATCGCGGCGTCCCGTCGTTGAGGTGGTCGAGGTGGGCGATAACGCCGCGCAGATCCCCGACGCCGTCGCCGTCGGAGTCGGCGAAGCTGCGCGGGTAGACCTGGTAGACCGGCCCGCGCTGCCACCAGGCGAGTTGGTTGTCGAGGGGCGCCGCCGTCAGCCCTGCTTGGGGATCACCGAGATCTGCCCACTGGTCTCCAGCACCGCCCAGCGCATGTCGTCGATGCTGGTCACCTGCTGCTGGCGCCCTTCGGACTCGAGCTCCTCGATGGTCAGGCGCTCGCGGCGCAGGTTGCGCTCGACCGGACGACCATCCTCGACCAGCACGACCGGCTCACCCTCGAGCACTCGCCGCAGCGGGCGCAGCCTGAAGTTCAAAAAGGCCATCACCACGGTGAGGATGCCGATGGTCGAGATGACGATGATCGCGCCGGTGAGCGAGTAGTCGCTCTGGGTCACCCCCTGCTGAACGAGGTCGCCGATCACCACCAGCAGGATCATGTCGAACGGCTCGAGTGAGGACAGCTCGCGCCGGCCGACGACCCGCGTCATCAGCAGGACGAAGAAGAAGATGACGGTGGCGCGAAGTACGAGGTCCATGGCTCAGGAGAAGATGGTGAAGGGCCGACGATGGACCACCAGGGGCATGTCGCCATCGTCCAGCTCGGTGAGCTGGACGCGGCGGCCCATCGCGGTGGGGTTGACCTGGTAGGCGACCCACACGCGCAGGGTGTCGCCGGCCTTGAGCTCGTCGTAGCTGAGGGCCACGCGGCCGTTGCGGTTGCTCTCCTGGCTGGCCTCTGGCTCGACCGTGTTGATCGTCAGCCCGTCGAGCCAGCCGGGACCGAGTACGAGCTGCGGCTGCTTGATGTCGCGGCGGGCGCTGATCGTGAACACCGCCTGGTAGAGGAGCCCGCCCCTGACTCGCTCGGGCGCCCGCACCCCCAGGAGCGCCTTGGGTCCGGCCGCCTGGGAGACGTGCTGCTTCTGCCCGAAGGTGTTGAGCAGCGCCAGCAGGATCACGGCGACCAGCGCCGCCAGCAGCAACCGCCGCGCCCATGGCTCCCACCCGCGGCCCTCGAAGTCGCGGTGGCGGGCGAGGTCGATCGACTCCTCGGCCATGCCCGGGCAGTTCGACGCACCCGGGCCGTTTCCCCCCGCTCGGGCCGGGCCCGTGCGGCGCGACCGCCGCCCCGCGCTACGATCGCCGGCGGGCGACGACCGCCCGGACCAGATGCGCCTCGAAGGCATCCACCACGTAACCGCGATCACCGGCGACGCCCCCGGCAACGTCGACTTCTACACGCGCGTGCTGGGGCTGCGGCTGGTGGCCAAGACCGTCAACCAGGACGACCCGTCCGTCTATCACCTCTTCTACGCCAGCGAGACCGGCCGCCCGGGATCCGAGGTGACGTTCTTCGAGTACCCCGGCGCCGCCCCGGGTCGGGCCGGGGAGGGAATGGTGCACCGGATCGTCTCGCGGGTCGGCCCGCCCGAGGCGCTCGACTTCTGGAGCAGGCGGCTGGGCGACGAGGGCATCGAGAACCGGCACGAGGGCCGGCGGCTGCGCTTCTCCGACCCCGAGGGGCTGGGCCACGAGCTGGTGGTCTCCGACGACGACGAGCCGCTGCGGGCCGAGCACCCCGAGATCCCGCCGGAGTTCGCGCTGCAGGGCCTGGACGGGGTGCGGGCCTACAGCGCGCGGCCGGAGACGTCGGGGCCGCTGCTGGAGCGGGTCCTCGGTGCCCGGCCGGTCGACGACGCGACCTGGGAGCTGCGCGGCGAGCGGCGGGGAGCCACCGTCTCCTACGATCCGCCGCCGCCGGAGCCCGGCCACCAGAGCGCCGGCACCGTCCACCACGTCGCCTGGGGCACCACCGTCGAGGAGCATCCGCGCTGGCTGGACCGCCTGCGTGACGCCGGCGTGCCGTCCACGCCGATCATCGACCGCTACTACTTCCACTCGATCTACTTCCGCGAGCCCAGCGGCGTGCTGTTCGAGATCGCCGACGACGCCCCTGGCTTCACGGTGGACGGCCCGGTCGAGGGGCTGGGGTCGAGGATCATCCTGCCCCCGTTCCTGGAGGCCCGCCGGACCGAGATAGAGGCCCGACTGACGCCGCTGCCCGATCCCCGGGCGGCTCAGCGAGCGCCCAGCGCCTAGCTAGGTCCCGACCGGGGCCTCGTCCGGCACGGGCGCGCCCTCGTCGCGCTCCTCGTCGGGCATCTGGGCGATCATCGGCCCCGGGCCCGAGGGGTCCACGATGCCCTCCTCCAGCCATCGGTAGCGCCCGCGCAGCACGCGCTGGCCGGCCTCGTATGCCGGGACGTCGTCATTGCGCCACAGGTCGCCGAATAGCGACTCGGCACGCCGGCGAGCCTGGGCGCAGAACAGCTGGGCGAGCTCACGCGCCTCGTCCGCGCGCTGCGGCTGTTCGGCGGCGATCGTCGTGGCGTAGACCACCGCCGAGGCCATCGCGAACAGCTCGGCGCCGATGTCCACGATCCGCCCCAGGAAGGCCTGCCGGCGCTCGGCCGCCCCCTGCCAGCGCACCATCCCGTAGAACGTCGAGCGGGCCAGCTTGCGCGAGCCGCGCTCGATGTAGCGCAGGTGCCGCCCCAGGTCGCCGAACTCGCGGTACGAGCCCGGGCGCTGGCCCGGGCCCACCACCAGCCGTGGCAGCCACCTCGCGTAGAAGGCGCCGGCCCGCACCGCGGCGCTCGCGCGGCGCTTTAGCTCGACCTCCGGCTCGAGGAGGTCGCCCGCCACCTGCAGGTGCTGGTCCACCGCCTCACGGGCGATCAGCAGGTGCATGATCTCGCTGGAGCCCTCGAAGATCCGGTTGATCCGCATGTCGCGCATGGCCTGCTCGACCGGGACCGGCTTCTCCCCGCGGGCGGCCAGCGAGTCGGCGGTCTCGTAGCCGCGACCGCCGCGGACCTGCACCAGCTCGTCCACCACCCGCCAGCCCAGCTCGGAGGCATACAGCTTGGCCAGCGCCGCCTCGATGCGAATGTCCTGGCGCTCGTCGTCGGCCAGCCGGCTGGCCACGTCGAGCATCGCCTCCAGGCCGAAGGCGCTGCCGGCGATGAAGGCGATCTTGTGGGCCACGGCCTCGTGCTTGCCGATCGGCTGTCCCCACTGCACGCGCTCGCCCGCCCACTCGCGCGCCACCTTGGTCGCCCACTTGGCCACCCCAACGCAGATCGCCGGCAGGGCGAGTCGGCCGGTGTTCAGCGTGGTCAGCGCGATCTTCAGCCCCTTGCCCTCCTCGCCGATCACCGCCTCGTTGGGCACGAAGA
>DATAEY010000010.1:0-15679 GCA_036257715.1 Solirubrobacteraceae bacterium
AGCTCGCCGACACGGGCGTGTCGCTGACGACCGTCTATCCGGGCGAGATCGCCACCTCCCTGCACGAGCACGAGAGGGAGACGATGCCCGCCTGGTATAGGGGCGGAGAGGAGGCGGTGGCGCCGGAGCGGCTGGCCGAGAAGGTGATGGAAGGCGTCGAGCGCGACGCGCGCAGCATCTACTACCCGCGCCTGGTCAGGGTGCTCGGCGCTGCGCACGGCGTGTCTCCGCGCGCCTCGGACGCGATGCTGCGGAGGCTGCGCGGCGCGACGGCCGCGCCACGCCGGGACTAGATGAGGGTCTCGGCCAAGGCCGACTACGCGGTTCGGGCGGCGATCGAGCTGGCGGCCGCCGAGGGCAGGCTGGTCAAGGGCGACCACATCGCGGGGGCACAGGGGATCCCCCTCAACTTCCTGGAGAACATCCTGGTGGACCTCAAGCAGGCCGGTCTCGTCGGCAGCCGGCGCGGCCCGGAGGGCGGTTACTGGCTGGACCGCCCCGCGGACGAGGTCTCGGTCGCCGACGTCATGCGGGCGGCCGAGGGCCCGCTGGCCAGCGTCCGCGGCGAGCGCCCCGAGGCGCTGAGCTACGACGGCGCGGCCGAGCCGCTGCAGGAGGTCTGGATCGCCCTGCGGGCCAACGTGCGCGGGATCCTCGAGCAGGTCACGCTGGCCGACGTGGTGGCGGGCCGCCTGCCGCGGTCGGTGCGCAGCGCCGCCCGCGACCCCGACGCTCGCCTACGCCGCTGATCTATTGGCCCGCAGCGCGCCCCGATGGTCCGGGCGCAGCCACACTATCTGGCCCGCCTCCAGCTCCAGCTCGACTGCACGGGCCCGCGTGACCTGGACGGCCACCCGCCGCCCGTCGGTGGTCTCCAGCTCGACGCGCACCTCGAAGCCCAGATGGTTGACCCGGCGGACCATCGCCTCCTCGGCGCCCCAGTCGGGGAGCGGAAGTATCTCGATGTCGTGAGGTCGCACTAGCTCGTTCCCCATCTCGGCCACCGGGCCCACGAAGCGCATCACGAACTCGCTGCCGGGGTGCTCGTAGAGCTCGCGGGGCGGCGCCACCTGCGCCACCCGCGCCTCGTTCATCACCACGATCTGCTCGGCCACCTCCATGGCCTCCTCCTGGTCGTGGGTCACGAACACGGTGGTCACGTGGACGCGTTCGTGCAGGTCACGCAGCCATTCCCGCAGCTCCTTGCGGACGTTGGCGTCGAGGGCGCCGAACGGCTCGTCGAGCAGGAGCACGGCGGGCTCGACCGCCAGCGCCCGGGCCAGCGCCATGCGCTGGCGCTGGCCGCCCGAGAGCTGGGCGGGATAGCGATGGGCGAACCCCGAGAGGTGGACCAGCTCGAGCAGCTGGTCGACCCGCTCGCGGATCTCGGCTCGCGGTCGTTTGCGAATGCTCAGCCCGAAGCCCACGTTGTCGCGGACGGTCATGTGCTTGAACGCGGCGTAGTGCTGGAAGACGAAGCCGACGCCCCGGCGCTGGGCCGGGACGTGGGTCGTGTCCGCGCCCCGGATGTGCACGGTGCCGCTGTCGGGCAGCTCCAGCCCGGCGATCACCCGCAGAAGGGTCGACTTGCCGCTTCCACTGGGACCGAGCAGGGCCGTGAGGGAGCCGTCGCGGACGTTCAGCGAGACGTCGTCGAGCGCCAGGAAGTCGCCGAAGCGCTTGGAGACGCCCACCACCTCGATGCTCATCGCGTCACCTCCTCGCGCTTGATCAGGTTCATGCTCAGCACGGTCAGAAGAGCCAGGGCGGCCAGCACCACGGAGGCGGAGTAGGCCCCGGCGAGATCGAAGTTCTGGAAGGCCTGCTCGACGTGGATCGGGAGGGTCTCGGTCTGGCCCGCCAGCTTGCCCGAGACCACGCTGACCGCTCCGAACTCGCCGAGCGCGCGCGCGGTGGTGAGGATCACGCCGTAGGCGACACCCCAGCGGATCGACGGCAGGGTGACCCGCCAGAACGCCTGCCAGGGCGACGCGCCGAGCGTGGAAGCGGCCTCCTCCTGCTCGGATCCGACCTCCCGCAGGACCGGGACCACCTCCCTCACCACGAACGGCAGGGAGATGAAGATGGTGGCGAGGATCATGCCCAGCGGCGCGAAGATGACCTGGATGCCGTGGTCGGCCAGCCAGGTCCCGAACCACCCGGCGCGTCCATAGAGGAGCACGAGCGCCAGGCCGACGACCACCGGCGAGACGGCGAACGGCACGTCGACGAGGGAGTTGAGCAGGGCCTTGCCCGGGAAGCGCTGGCGGACCAGCACCAGCGCGCAGCCGATCCCGAACACGGTGTTGGCCGGCACGGCGACGGCCACCATCAGCAGCGTGAGCCAGAACGCGTGGATTGCGTCCGGTGTCGTGACCGCGGCCCACGCCGCGGCGACCCCGTGCTCGAAGGTGCGGTAGAAGACCATCCCCACCGGCAGCACCAGCAGGAGGGCGAGATAGGCCAGCGCAACGGCGCGCAGGCGGCGACTAGCCCTCATGGCGCGCCCTCCAGCGGGCGGCCGCGGCCACCCCCATCAGCAGCAGCAACGAGACCGCCAGGAGCACGACCGACACCGCCGCCGCCGCGGTGACGTTGTCGGACTCGATCTGGCCGAAGATGAAGACCGAGGCGACCTCGGTCTTGAACGGCAGGTTGCCCGAGATCAGGACCACCGCGCCGAACTCGCCCATGCAGCGGGCGAATGCCAGCCCCACGCCGGCGAGCATCGCCGGCATGAGGTTGGGGAGGATGATGCGCCGGAACACGGTGCGCCGCCCGGCGCCCAGCGACGCCGCCGCCTCCTCCATCTCCCGGTCCAGCTCCAGCAGCACCGGCTGCACTGCGCGCACCACGAACGGCAGCGTCACGAACAGCAGCGCCAGGACGATGCCGACGCGGGTGAACGCGACGCTGAACCCGAACGGGCCCTTCGGCCCGTAGAGGGCAAGCAGCGTGAGGCCGGCCACGATGGTCGGCAGCGCGAAGGGCAGGTCGATCAGGCCTTTGACGATCCCCTTGCCCGGGAACTCGTCGCGCACCAGCACCCACGCGATCACCGTCCCGAACACCAGGTTGATCGCGACGGTGGCGAGCGAGACGCCGACGGTCAGCTCGAGGGCGCTCACCGCCTGGGGCGTGGTGACCGCGTCCCAGAAGGCGGAGGCGCCGCCCTGGGCCGAGCGGGCGATCACCGCCGCCAGCGGGAGCAGGACGAACACGCTCAGGTAGCCCGTGACCGCCCCGCGACCCAGCGCGGCGCGCGCCGCCCGCCCGGCCCAGTCGCCGCGCAGCGGCGCCGGAAGGGGGGCAGCCAGCGTGGAGGGGCTACTGCTTGGCAGTGGAGACCCCCAGCGACTGCTCGATCTTGGCCACCGACCCCTTCTGGGGATCGAAGAACTGGTCGGTCACCGTCGGCCAGCCGCCCAGATCGTCGATCGTGAACAGGCCCTTCGGGGTCGGGAACTTGGCCTGGTCGACGAGGCTGTGGTCGACCGGCCGGTAGCCCTTGGACGCGAAGATCCGCTGGGCCGCCGGCGTGCGCAGGTAGGCGACGAACTCGCGGGCCTTCGTGGGGTTGCGGGCGTTGGTCGTGACGGCGACCGGGTTCTCGATCAGGATCGTCCGTTCCGGGATCACGTAGTCGAGCTCCTCGCCCTTGCGCTGTGCGGTGATCGCCTCGTTCTCGTAGGCGATCAGGACGTCGCCCTTGCCGGCGGTGAAGGTCTGCAGCGACTCGCGCGCGCTCTTGTCCTGGACCGGCACGTTCTTGAACAGGGCCTTGACGTAGGCCAGCGCCTGGGCGGGCGTCTTGCCGGCCTTGATCTGGGCCCCGTAGGCCGCCATCACGTTCCAGCGGGCGCCGCCCGAGGTGAACGGGTTGGGCGTGATCACCTGGACCCCGGGCTTGACCAGGTCGCTCCAGTCGCGGATGTGCTTGGGGTTGCCCTTGCGCACCGCCAGCACCACGACGGAGTCCGTGACCATGCCCTTGTAGCGGTCCTGGTCCCAGTTCGAGGACACCAGCCCGGACTTGACCAGCTTGCTGACGTCCGGGGCCAGCGAGAGCGCCACGACGTCGGTTGGCAGGCCGGACTGGACGGCGCGGCTCTGGTCGCCGGACGCCCCGTAGGACTGCTGGAAGGTGATCCCCTTGCCCTGCGCGGTCTTGTCGAAGGCCGGGATGATCTCGCCGTACGCCTCCCTGGGGGTGGAGTACGCGACGAGCGTGAGCTTTGACGAGTTACCCGAGCCGCCTCCTCCGGAGGCGCCGCAGGCCGCCAGCGCCGCCGATGCGGCGGCCACGGCCAGGGCGACGATCAGGCGATGAACCAGACTCATTCGATAAGTCCTTTGTCTATTGAGTTTGTGGAGATTGCGGTACGGTAGCAGCCTCGGCACCGGAAGGCGCTCCGGTGCCGCCATACTGGGCGGCGTGGCGCTCCCGCTCTCGCCTCCGCTCAAGCCCCAGCTCGCCCTCTCGCGCCGGCAGCTACCCGACGGCGGGGGCTGGGCGTTCGAGCCCAAGTACGACGGCTTCCGAGCGATCGCGTTCGTGGACGGCGACGACGCGCACCTGCAGTCGCGGGGCGGCAAGCCGCTGTCGCGCTACTTCCCAGAGCTCGACTTCCCGACCGGTCGCTACGTGCTCGACGGCGAGATCGTGATCGCCGCCGACGGGGGCCTCCAGGACTTCGGCGCCCTGCAGCAGCGCATCCATCCCGCGGCGTCGCGCATCGCCCGGCTCGCGGCCGACACGCCCGCGACGTACATCGCCTTCGACCTGCTCGCTCGCGACGGCGAGGCCTGTCTGGACCAGCCGTTTTCGGCGCGGCGCGCCTCCCTGGAGCGGATGGACCGCGGCCCGGTCGAGCTGTCCCCGCTCACCCGCGTGCGTGAGGAAGCCGAGCCCTGGCTGCGCGAGGCCGAGGGGGTCATCGCCAAGCGGCTGGACGCGCCCTACCGCCCGGGCGAGCGCAAGGGAATGGTCAAGGTCAAGCGGGTGCGCACGATCGACTGCGTGGTGGCGGGGTGGCGACCCGGCAAGGAGGCGGGGACGGTGGGCTCGCTGATCCTCGGGCTCTACGACGACGGCGAGCTGCGGATCGTGGGGCACACGTCGGGCTTCACCGCGTTGCAGAAGCGAGAGCTGGTCGCCCGCCTGCGGCCCTACGAGACCGGCGAGCGCGGAAGCGGCGATCCCAGCCGCTGGACGGTCGGACGCGAGCTGGAATGGGTCGCGCTGCGCCCGGAGCTGGTGGTCGAGGTGAGCTTCGACCACGCCTCCAGCGGGCGCATCCGGCACGGGACCAAGCTCGAGCGCTGGCGCGAGGACAAGCCGCCCCGTGAGTGCACGTTCGACCAGCTCGACCGCTAGCCCGCGCCCGGCGCGCTTCGGCGCCTAGCCTTCCCCGAACTCCTCGGGGTGTCCCTGACCGGTGCGCTCGGTGCCGCCGCTCCGGCGCTGGGGGGCCGGTCGCCGCCCGCCGCGGCCCGCGGGCTGGGGGTCGCCGATGCGGCCGGGCCGGGGGTGGTCGCGGTCGCGGCTGGGCTGGACCCGCTTGGGCTCGTCGCGCTGCTTGCGGAAGTGCGGAGGCCACGGCGCGTCTCCCAGGCCCTCGGCCTCGTCGCGACCCGCGAGCTCCAGCAGCGACTCCAGCGAGCCGGCGTGCCGGTCGATGTCCGCGGCGGGATCGCCGCGCTCGCGCAGACGGGCGGGAACCGTGTCCAGGCGCATCTCCCGGGGCTCGGAGTCGGGGACCTCGTCCCAGTCCAGCGGACAGGACACCCGCGCGTCGGGCGTCGGGCGCACCGAGTAGGCGGACGCGACCGTCCGGTCGCGGGCGTTCTGGTTGTAGTCCACGAACACGCCGTGGCGCTCCTCCTTCCACCACTTGCTCGTCGCCCGCTTGGGCGCGCGGCGCTCCACCTCGCGGGCCAGCGCCAGGGCCGCCCGCCGGACCTCGACAAAGCCCCGCTCCGGCCGGATGCGAACGTTGACGTGCATCCCCTTCGACCCCGAGGTCTTCGGGTAGCCGCGCAAGCCGTGCTCGTCCAGCACCTCGCGGGCCACCATCGCCACGCGGCGCACGTCGTCCCAGGAGGCGCCCGGCGTGGGGTCGAGGTCCACGCGCAGCTCATCGGGGTGGTCGAGGTCGGCGCGGCGGGCCGGCCAGGGGTTGAAGTCGATCACCCCCAGGTTGACCGCCCAGGCGAGGTGGGCGGCGTCGTTGGCCACCAGCTCGGTGGCGGTGCGGCCGGAGGGGAAGGTGACGGTCGCGGTCTGCAGCCAGTCGGGCGTCGACCGGGGCACGCGCTTCTGCCAGATGGGCTCGTGCTCGATCCCGTCCACGAAGCGCTTCATGACCGTCGGGCGCTCCCTGAGGTGGACCAGAGCGGCGTCCGCGGCGCTCAGGTAGTAGCCGACCAGGTCGAGCTTGGTCCAGCCCGGCTTGGGGAAGTAGACCTTGTCCGGGTTGGACACGCGGACCTCGCGCCCGTCGACCTCGATGGTGGTGTGCTCGCCTCTGGCCACCGAGGCAGGGTGACAGGATGGACCGAGTGCCCGCGGCCCGACCGGTGCTGGTCGCCCCGGATTCGTTCAAGGGGACCCTGACCGCCGCCCAGGTGGCGGACGCGCTGCAGCACGGCCTCGAGCGGGCGGGCTGGCGCTGCGATCGGTGCCCGGCCGCCGATGGAGGCGACGGCACCCTCGATGTGCTGCTCGCGGCGCTGAGCGGGGAGCTGATGGAGACCGAGACGCACGATCCGTTGGCACGGCCGATCCGGGCCGCCTTCGCGCTGGTCGAGGGCGGCGCCCGGGCCATCGTCGAGACCGCCACGGCGAGCGGGCTGGCGCTGTTGGCCGAGGACGAGCGCGCCCCCGAGGCGGCGTCGACCGCCGGCACCGGCGAGCTCATCGCCGCAGCGGTGAGGTCCGGCGTGCACGAGGTCCTTCTCGGCGTGGGCGGGAGCGCCACCACCGACGGCGGCGCGGGGGCGATCGAGGCGGTCGAGGCTTCCGGCGGGCTTCGCGGCGCGCGTCTGGTGGTGCTGTGCGACGTGCGCACGCCGTTCGAGCGGGCGGCCGAGGTCTTCGCGCCCCAGAAGGGAGCCGACCCCCAGGCGGTCCGACGCCTCACGCGGCGGCTGGAGCACCAGGCGCGGGCGCTCCCCCGTGATCCGCGCGGCATGCCCATGACCGGCTGTGCCGGCGGACTGTCCGGCGGGCTGTGGGCGGCGTTCGGGGCTCGCCTGGTGCCGGGCGCCGCCTTCGTGCTCGACGCCCTGGGCTTCGACGCGCGCGCCCGCCCGGCCGCCGCGGTGGTCACCGGCGAGGGCCGCCTGGACCCGCAGTCGCTGGAGGGCAAGGTGGTCGGCGAGGTGGCGTCGCGATGCCGCCAGCGCGGGATCCCCTGCCACGCGGTGGTCGGGACGAGCGCGCTCGACCGCTTCGGACGGCGCCTGCTCGACCTGCAGACGGTGGACGAGGCCGGCACGATCGCCGACATCCAGGCGGCGGGGGTGCGCCTGGGCGAGCGGCTCGCCGACGAGCGCTCTCGTTAGCCTCGCACCCCGTGCCCGACCGACACCGCCCCCACCTGCGGGTCCCGCATCCGGGCCACCGGCGTGCCGTCGTGGTCGGGGCGGGGTCCTTCGGCACCGCGATCGCCGTCCTGCTCGTGCGAGGCGGGCTTCGCACGACGCTGCAGGCGCGGACCGCCGAGCAGGCGCGCCAGATCGCCAGCGACGGCAGCAACGAGCGCTACCTGCCGGGAGTGCGGCTTCCCCGCGAGCTGCGCATCGAGAACGTGTCCGCCGGCCTGGCGAGGGCCGATTACGTCTTCCTGGGTGTTCCGTCCCGCGGGCTGCACGACGTGATCGCCGGCCTCGTCGGCCGCCTGCCGCCGCGCGCGGCGGTCGTCTCGCTGGCCAAGGGCCTGGTGCCTCCCGACGGCGACGCGCCCACCATGATGCTCCGGGCCAGCCTGGGAGCGGCGAGGGTGGCCTGCATCGGCGGGCCCGCCCACGCTCGGGAGATGGTGACCGAGGGAGCCGTCCTGGTGGCGGCCTCCAGCGGCGAGCGCCTCGCCGGCGCGCTCGCCCAGGTCTTCACCCAGGCGGGCGTGGTGTGCGAGGTCTCCGACGACCCGGTGGGGGTGGAGCTCGCCGGGGCGGGCAAGAACGCGGCCGCGCTGGCCTCGGGCGCCACCGAGTCGCAGGGGCTGAACGCCGCAGGCGCGGCGGCGGGCCACATCTTCGCCGAGGTTTGGCGCCTGGCCGCTCGCCAGGGCGCGCGCGCGGAGTCGCTCATCGGACTGGCCGGTACCGGCGACTTGGTCGCCACGGCCCTGGCGCCCCAGAGCCGCAACCGGCGCGCCGGTGAGCTGCTGGCCGAGGGTGTCCCGAGCGCCGAGGTGCCGGACAGGATCGGGCAGGCGGTCGAGGCCCTGGAGTCGGCCCCGCTGCTCGCGGCGGCGCTCGAGCGCGCCGGTGTGGACGCGCCGGTGACCGCGGCGCTGGGACGCCTCATCTCCGGTGAGCTGCCGCTCGACGAGTGGGTCGCGCTGGTCCGCACCACCGTCCCAGCGCCCGCCCGGCTGAGGCGGCGCGGGCTCTGGCGTCGCGTGCGGGCCCGGGTGCGCAGCTGGTTCGGCCGGCGCCCCGCCGGCTGACACCCGCGGGTGGGCTAGGAGGGGCGGCCCTCGGCCAGGGTGGTCACCACCGCCTCGTAGACCCCGGCACCGTGGCCCTCGGTCGCCACCCGCACGTTGTCCCGGCCGGCGATCGCCTCATGCAGGGTGGGGTCGCGCTGGACGGCGTTGGCGACCAGCCAGAACGTCCCCACCACCGCGGCGGCCTCCATGTCCTCCCGCGAATCGCCCACCGCGATGCACTCCTCGCGCCCATAGCCGCGCGCCTGCATGTGCCGCTCCACCGCCCGCGCCTTCGACGCGCCGGCAGGGATCAGGTGATATGCGTGCAGGCCGCCCACCTCCAGAGCCGGCGAGCGCCGGCGGATCGCCCCGTTGTCCACCATGCGCAGGTTGGGGTGCCCGTGCGCCCGCAGCAGGTCGCCGGCCTCCTCGGTGTCGACGCTGCCCCGGAACAGGTGCGAGACCTCGCGGTCGGTGTGCCAGGGCGAGTGGTACTCGAGGCGACCGGCGAAGCGCTCGAGCAGCAGGTCGGGGGCTCCCGAAGCGGTGATCTGGTCGTGGATCGTCCTCTCTCCCGGAACCAGGTCGTCGGTGAGGAACTCCTCCTCGCCGTCGATGACCAGCCCGCAACCCACCTCGTAGATGTACGCGGTGGATCCGATCAGGCGGGCGTCCTCGGATACCTGAGCCTTGCGCCGGCCGGAGTAGATCACCACCTCGACCCCCGCGCGATGGCACGCCTCCAGGGCGCGCACGCCGAGGAGGGTGAAGCCACCATCGCCGTCGTGCAGCAGGGACGCGCCGCGCCCCAGCAGCGTGCCGTCGAGGTCGCAGTAGACGCAGCGCACCGGCGCGAGTGTATGGCGGCTCAGTGCGGCGCGCGCACCGAGCTGAGGGGCGGGCGCTCGACCAATCCAGACCCGGTCGAGCTCGGCTCCAGGCGTCCCTCGCGCTCCAGCCGATCGGCCACCGCCGCCAGCACGGCCCCCGCCATGGGAACCAGCGCGCTCAGGGACTGGTGGCGATTGCGCCGGGTCTCGAGGTCCACCTCCGCCATCGAGTCGGCGCCGACCGCGCGGTAGACGTCGATCAGCATCGCGATCTCGACGGCATAGCCGGTGGCGAAGGGAAGCGCCTCGAGCACGGCTCGGCGCGCCGCCACCTCGCCCGCCAGCGGTTGGCGAATCCCCGCGAGCGCGGGGTAGAACCGCGACAGCAGTGGCCGTGCCGCGAGCTCGTTCACCCGTCCGCCGCCCTCGGACAGCTCGACGTCTCCCACACGGAACGGGCGGCGGAACGCGCCCTTGACGAACCTCACATCGTCGCCGCACACGAGCGGCCCGAGCATGCCGCACGGGAACCGCTCGTCGAAGTCCAGCGTGTCGCCGTCCAGGAAGCAGACGACCTCGCCGGTGAGGATCGACAGCCCGCGCCACAGCGCGTCGCCCTTGCCGAGGACCGGCCCCGCCCAGGGCAGCAGCTCGGACTCCTGGTGGACCTCGGCCCCGTGCTCGGCGGCCACGTGGGCGGTGCCGTCAGCCGACGCGGCATCGACGACGACCACCTGGTCCACGACGCCCAGCTCGCGCAGGCCGGCGAGGGTGTCCACGATCGAGCCGATCGAGGCCGCCGTCTCCCGCGTCGGGACGCATACGGACACGCTCCGCCGGCGCTCGCGGGCGAGCCTCTGCGGCGTGAACTCCGAGTGGCGGAAGGAGCGGATCTGGGCCATGGGAGCTCCCGGAGCGCGCGTACTATGGCAAGCCGTGGCGATCACGCGTAGGAGCGAGCCCTGGACGGAGGTCCTGGACGCGGGTGGGCGCGACGGCCGGCTTGTGGCGGAGTCGCGGACCGGCGGCCGTCGGGCGCGGCGGGTGCCGCCTCCCGCCGACCTGCATCCCGCCCTCGTCGCGGCGCTGCGTGACACCGGCATCGAGTCGCTGTACTCGCATCAGGCCGAGGCGCTGGCCGCCGCCGAGACCGGCCCGGTGATCGTCACCACGGGGACGGCCTCGGGCAAGTCGCTGTGCTTCCAGCTCCCGACGCTGGACGTGCTGAGCCGCGACGCCCGCGCCCGCGCGCTCTACCTCTACCCGACCAAGGCGCTGGCCCAGGACCAAGCGCGGGCGCTGGCGCGGCTTGGGCTCGACCGGGCGCGCCCGGCGATCTACGACGGCGACACGCCGCGACAGGAGCGCGCCGCGATCCGCCGGCGCGCCAGCGTCGTCCTCACCAACCCCGACATGCTCCATGTCGGGATCCTCCCCCACCACTCGGCTTGGGGCGACCTCTTCGCCAACCTGGCCGCGGTGGTCGTCGACGAGGCGCATGTGTACCGCGGGGTGTTCGGCTCGCACGTGGCCAACGTGCTGCGCCGCCTGCGTCGCATCGCCCGAGCGTACGGGACCGAGCCGCGCTTCCTGCTGGCCTCGGCCACCATCGCCAACCCGGTCGAGCTAGCCGAGCGGCTGACCGGCCTGGACGGGTTCACGCTGGTCGACCGCGACGGATCCCCGGGTGCCGCGCGGCGGACCGCCATGTGGAATCCGCCGCTGGTCGACGAGGCACTGGGCACGCGGCGCTCGCCGCTGGCCGAGGCGGCCGACCTGCTGGCTGGGCTGGTGGAGAGCGGGGCGCGGACCATCTGCTTCATCAAATCGCGCAAGGCGGTCGAGCTCATAGCCCGCTACACCCAGCTGCGACTGGGCGAGACGGCGCCCCGGCTGTCCGAGGCGGTCGCCCCCTACCGGGCGGGGTACACGCCGGCTCAGCGGCGGGAGCTCGAGCGCCGGCTGGCCGAGGGCGAGCTGAGGGCGGTGGTGACCACCGACGCGCTGGAGCTGGGGATCGACGTGGGATCGCTCGACGCCGCGGTGTGCGTGACTTTTCCCGGCACGGTCGCCTCGCTGCGCCAGATGTGGGGTCGCGCCGGGCGGCGCGGTCGCGGGCTGGCGCTCTACGTGGCCGGCGAGGATGCGCTCGACCAGTTCTTCTGCCGCCATCCCGACGAGTTCCTGGACCGTGCGGTGGAGGCCGCGATCCTCGACCACGAGTCCGAGCAGATCCATCTCCAGCACCTGCGCTGCGCCGCCCACGAGGGGCCGCTGTCGGCCTCCGACGCCGACGTGCTCGGCCCCCGCTGGCAGGCGTACGCGGATCGGCTCGTCACGGCGGGGGCGCTGCGCGAGCGCCGCGGCGCGTACGTCCCGCGCCGGCGGGAGGAGTATCCGTCGGCGGCGGTCTCGCTTCGCTCCTCCGCGGCCGACGCGTTCGCGGTGGTCGACGTCTCCTCCGGCGAGGTGATCGGCACCATCGAAGCGGCGAGGGCGTTCGGCACCGCGCACCAGGGCGCCGTCTACCTACACATGGGGCGCTCCTACGAGGTGCGCGCGCTCGACCTCGACTCCCGTCAGGCGCTCGTGGAGCGCTTCGACGGCGACTGGTACACCCAGGCCCGAAAGGAGACCTCGACCGACATCGAGCGCCTGCTCGACCGCCGCGAGGCCCTGGGGGTGACGCTGTCCTTTGGGACGGTGGCGGTGACCGAGCTGGTGCTGGGCTACCAGCGCAAGCGGCTGGCCGACCAGGAGCTGATCGACTTCAACGCCCTCGACCTCCCGGAGACCACCTTCACCACCCAGGCGCTGTGGTACGAGCTGCCGGAGGACATCGTGGAGCGGGACTTCCCCACGGAGCGCCTGCTGGGATCGCTCCACGCCGCCGAGCATGCGCAGATCGCCGTGCTCCCGCTGCTGGCCATGTGCGACCGCTGGGACATCGGCGGCCTGTCCACCAATCTGCACCCCCAGACCGGCCGCCCGACGATCTTCATCTACGACGGGCACCCCGGTGGCGTGGGTATCACCCGCCAGGGATTCCGCGAGTTCGAGGCCCTCGCCGGGGACGCCCACCGGCTGATCGCCGAGTGTCCCTGTCGCGACGGCTGCCCGTCGTGCGTGCAGTCGCCGAAGTGCGGCAACCTCAACGAGCCCCTGAGCAAGGAGGGAGCGCGAGAGGTGCTGGCGAGGATGCTGGCAGCGACCGGGCGGGTGCTCGCCGGCCAGGCGGCGGTGAGCGGCCAGCCCGCATAGCCCCGCCTCGCTAGCATCGAGCCGAGGCGAGATAGCTCAGCCCGGTAGAGCACGCGACTGAAAATCGCGGTGTCCCCGGTTCGAATCCGGGTCTCGCCATCGCCGCAAAGCCCGTCTCTACGGGCAGCGGAGTGGCGGTAGAGCGTCGGGTACCGCTCCGGGGTACCGAGCGGCTCTACGGGCGCCGGCGACCTGGCACCTTGGTCACCGGTCGGTCGGCGGCGCAGCCGCGTACTCGTCGTCGGTGACATGGTCGCCCCAGGTCACCGGGCTTCCCTGGTCGTCGACCTCCTGCATCGCGATGTGGGTCATGAAGCGGTTGGGGGCCGCGCCGTGCCAGTGGTCCTCGCCGGGCTCGAAGAACACGCGATCACCGGGACGGATGACCTCGATCGGGCCGCCCCGGCGCTGGCACAGCCCGACGCCCTCGGTGACGTAGATGGTCTGGCCGAAGGGGTGGGTGTGCCATGCCGTCCGGGCGCCGGGCGTGAAGTGGACGCTGGCGGCCTGCAGGCGGGAGGGCATTGACGGCGTTGCCACGGCGTCGATGTAGACGGTGCCGGTGAACCACTCGCTCGGCCCAACCGCGGTCTCGGTTGAGTTCCTGGTGATCTCCATGCTCAGATTCCGGTCCTTGCTTCGAGCTCTTCGGGGTAACGCGCTCCCTGGACCGTGATCTTCGAGGCCGCGCCGTCGATTTCAACTAGGTCGCCGGGCGTGAGCTCGATCTCAACGGCTCCGATGTTTTCCTCCAGGCGCTCCAGCCTACGGGTGCCTGGAATCGGGACGATCCACGGCTCCTGGGCCAACAGCCAGGCGAGCGCGATCTGAGCGGAGCTCGCCTGCTTCCGCTCCGCGATCTTGCGAAGCAGGTCCACCAGGGCCTGATTCGCCTTGCGGGCGTCCGGCGTAAAGCGAGGGACGATGTTGCGGAAGTCCGAGCTATCGAACGTGGTGTTCTGGTCGATGTTTCCGGTGAGGAATCCCTTGCCCAGCGGGCTAAACGGAACGAAGCCGATCCCGAGCTCCTCGAGAGCCGGCAGGAGCTCCTCCTCTGGACGGCGCCACCACAGCGAGTACTCGCTCTGGACAGCCGCCACCGGCTGGACGGCGTGCGCGCGACGGATCGTCTCCACCCCCGCCTCAGAGAGGCCGAAGTGCTTGACCTTGCCGTCCTGAACCAGCTCCTTGACCGCTCCTGCCACGTCTTCGATCGGCACCTGGGGGTCGACCCGGTGCTGGTAGAGGAGGTCGATGGCCTCGACTCCGAGTCGCTCGAGTGAGCCCTCGACGCTCAGCTTGATCTCCTCGGGCCGGCTGTCCACGACCTGCTGGCCGCTGGGATCGATCTTGATCCCGAACTTCGTGGCTATCACCACGTCCCCCCGAAACGGGGCGAGGCCCTCTCCCACGAGCTCCTCGTTCGTGAACGGCCCGTAGGCCTGGGCGGTGTCGAACAAGGTGACGCCGCGCTCCACCGCCGACCGAAGCAGCGCGATCATCTCCTGCCTGTCCCCGGCCGGGCCGTAGCCATAGCTCATCCCCATGCAGCCCAGGCCAACCGCCGAGACCTCCAGATCGCTGGTTCCGAGCTTGCGCTTCTCCATCGTGTCTCCCTTCATGAGCGCGGCACGAGCCTGAGCGTCGCGGCTCGCGCGTCCGGGCTCGTGATGCGGCTGATGGTGCTGTCGGCGTAGCGGCTGTACTTGGCGCGGTACGCCGCGTCGATGTCGTCGTTGACGTCGGCTTCGACCAGGAGAACGTCCTTCTCGACTCCACCGGCGCGGATGCGCGCCTCGTGGCGCCCTTGGACCCCACGGAACCACGAGGAGGTGCGGCCGTTGACGGATCGGACGTAGAGGTCGTCGCCGTGGCGGACCACCCAGATCGTCACCGGCTCGCGGAGCGTGCCGTCGCGGCGGAGCCCGGCCAGCTCCAGTTCGTCAGCCGTCTCGATCCGTGCAAGCTCATCGGCGGTCCAGCTCGTCATGGCCGCACCATGACCTTGATCGCCTCGCGTTCGTCCATGGCCCGGTAGCCGTCGGGCACCTCGTCGAGACCCACCGTCCGATCGAGGACGCGGCCCGGTTCGATCCTGCCTTCGAGGACGTCGGGCAGCAGCTCCTCGATGTAGGCGCGGACCGGGGCGGGTCCGCCGCTCACCGTGACGTTGTTGTAGAAGGCCGGCTGCGACCCCGGCATGGTCTCGTCCTGGGGAACGCCCACGCGCCCGACCGCGCCCCCCGGCCGGGCGATGCTCAGCGCCGTGAGCATCGACTGCCCAAGGCCGACGCACTCGAGCACGGAGTGCACGCCCAGGCCGTCGGTGAGCTCGTGCACGCGCTCGACCGCCTCCTCGCCTCGCTCGCTCACCACGTCGGTGGCGCCAAATTCCGTCGCCAACGCGGTCCGCGCGGGATGGCGGCCCAGGATGATGATCGGCTCGGCCCCCAGGCGCCGGGCGGCGGTCACGCCGCACAGGCCGACGGCGCCGTCACCGACGACCGCCACTGCCTTTCCAGGGCCGACTTCGGCCGCGACGGCCGCATGATGGCCCGTCCCCATCACGTCGGAGAGCGTGAGCAGCGACGGCATCAGCGCGTCGTCCTCGCCCACCGGCAGGACGACTAGCGTCCCGTCTGCCTGGGGGACGCGAAGCGCCTCGGCCTGTGCTCCGTCGGCGTCGCCGCCCGTGCCGAAGAAGCCGCCATGGAGGCACGAGGTGTGAAGCCCCTCGTGGCAGAAGGCGCAGGTGCCGTCGGAGTAGGCGAACGGCATGACGACGAGGTCGCCGGCGTTCACGGTGCGAACGTCCGCGCCGACGGCCTCGACCACGCCGACGGCCTCATGGCCCATCCGGCGACCGCTCTCGCTCGGTTCCAGCGTCCGGTACGGCCACAGATCGCTGCCGCAGATGCAGGCACGGGTCAC
>DATAEY010000011.1:0-7981 GCA_036257715.1 Solirubrobacteraceae bacterium
CGGCAGCGCGAAGACCGTGCGGCCCTCGCCGGCCGGGAGGATCGCCCCGGCGTCGACCGGCAGCCGCTCGCGTGACAGGGTGACGTGCGTCCCACGGCTGGGGCGGATCGTCGGCACCTCGGCCTCGTCGTGCAGCTCGTCGGGCCGGATGCGGTCCGCCCACACGCCGGTGGCATTCACCACGTTGGCGGCTCGCACCTCGAACTCGTCGCCGGTCGCGCCGTCTTGGACGAGCGCGCCCGTCGCGAGCCCGCCCCGCTCGACCAGGCCGGTCACCTCCAGCCAGTTGGCGCACACCGCGCCGAAGCGCTCGGCCTCGCCCAGGACGGTCAGGACCAGCCGGGAGTCGTCGGTCTGGCAGTCGTAGAACACATACCCGCCGGTGGGCCCGCGGTCGGCCAGCGCTGGCAGCAGCTGGGTCACCTCCTTCCCGTCGACCATTCGATGACGCTCCGGGCTCCAGTCGGCATCGGCGTCGGAGGCGGTCTCGGCCCCGCGGCGCCGGCGGCCCGGACGCAGCCGCTCGCGCGACATGACGTCGTACATGTTCAGGCCCACCCCGAGCAGCCGGTCCGGGCGCTGGCCCTCGAACGCCGCGACCACGAGCTTGAGGGGTCGGACCAGATGCGGCGCCAGGGCCACGTTGATCGAGCGCTCGAGCAGGGCCTCGCGCACCAGGCCCAGGTCGAACTGCTGCAGATAGCGCAGTCCGCCGTGGACCAGCTTGCTCGAGCGGCTCGAGGTTCCAGCGGCGAAGTCCGCCTTCTCGACCAGGGCCACGCTGTAGCCCCGAGAGGCGGCGTCGAGGGCGACCCCGGCCCCCGTGATGCCGCCGCCGATCACCAGGACATCGAACTCATCGGCGGACAGCGCGGCGAGGGCGGACGCGCGCGAGATCATCAGTCCAGGTAGGAGACGTAGTCCCGGGAGGCGGCGCGTGGTGGTGGCTGACGACTCTGGCGCCCCTCCCCCAGGTGGATCAGGCCGACGAAGCGCTCCCCGTCGGCGATCTCGCAGGCGGCCCGCCCCTCTGGGCGGCGCAGGACCTCGGGGGTGCGCCAGTATCCGGCGAGCCCCCGTGCGTGCGCGGCCAGCAGCACGATGTAGGTGGCGCAGGCGGTGGCGTGCAGGTCCTCCTCGTCCTGTGCCGGATCGCCGCTGAGCCGCGCGGTCGAGACGACCAGGGTGGGCGCCCGCTCGAGCTTGGGGGCCGCCTCCGGCCCCGCCGCAGACTTCAGACGGGCCAGGGCCTCGCGTCCCAGGACCCGGAATCGCCAGGGCTGGGTGAGGTGGTGGTTCGGCGCCCAGCGCGCCAGCTCGAACAGCTCGTCCAGGACGCGCCGCGCCACGGGTCGGCGAGCATAGGCCTTGATGGTGCGGCGCGTGCGGATGGCCTCTTCGACCTGCACGGGCCGACAGGCTAGCCGCCGCCCGCGGCGGCCAGGGTTCGCGGGCCTCCGGCCGCCCGCCCCGCGCGGGGCCGCGGGATGTGGTCGGGCTCCGGTTCATGTGACGGGGGCGGGGCGCCCAGCAGCCCGAACGCCAGGCGCGTGCTCAGCGCCATGATCGTGATCTGGGGATTGACTCCGGGCGAGCTCGGCAACGCGCTGGCGTCCGCGACGTGAATCCCCTCCAGGCCGTGGACCCGCCCTTTCGCGTCCACCACCGACCGGCGCGGATCGCGTCCGGCGGCCGCGGTCCCCAACGGGTGGAAGGCCATCAGCTCGAGATCCTCCGGGCGGATACTCGCCTCGCGCAGCGGGCCCGAGTCGCCCGCACGCAGCCTCGGCAGAGCGGGCACCGGAAGGACTACCTCGCGCGCTCCGGCCGCCCAGTAGATCTCGGCGACGCGCTCCAGCCCCCGCTTGAACAGGTCGGCGTCGCGCTGGTTGAGGTCGTAGCGGATCAGCGGCCGGCCGAGCAGGCTGCGGACCTCTCCCCGTGAGGAGTCGGCCACCATGACCCCGAACTGCGACATGCTCCGGTAGCGGAGCATGAGCTCGCGCAGGCGCGTCCCGTGCCCCGGCAGCGACATCGCGATCTGATCCGGTGGGCCGGCGGCGCCCTCGAGCATGATGCCCTGCTCCGCGAACTCGTCGACGTAGTACGACTGGGGGACGCCGCGCCACATGTCGATCTCCTCGTCGAACAACGCCCGCACGGCGGTCGCCGGATGGATGGCCAGGTTGCGGCCCAGCCGAGGGGCCCGCACGCCGGACCGGCGCAGCAGCAGCGGGGTGTGGACGGCCCCGCACGCCACCACGACGTGCTCGCACTCGACGCGCAGCCATCCGCCCGCGGTCGTGCTGGCGACCACGGCACGCGCCCGGTCGCCGCGCAGCTCGATCGCGTGCGCGCGGGCTCCGGTGTACGTCGTGGCGCCAGCCGCCCAGGCGCGTGGGACGTAGGTGATCCCCACGTGCTGCTTGGCCGCGGTCGGGCATCCGAACGCGCAAACCCCCGACCCGACGCAGCCCCGCACGTTGCGGTAGATGTAGTCGCCGGACCAGCCGAGCATCTCCACCCCGCGACGGACCACCTCGGCGTTGCGACCGGCCAGGTCCGGCGGCACCTGGGTGACGTTGAGCTCGCGCTCCACACGGCGGAAGAACGGGTCCAGCTCGGCCTCGGTGAGCTCGTCGAGCCCCAGCTCGCGGCGCCAGCGCTCGAGCACGGCCGCCGGGGTGCGGAAGCAGGTGCCCGAGTTGACCATCGTGGTCCCGCCCACGCCGCGGCCGAGCGGAAGGATGATCGGCGGGGTACCGACTGTCGCCACCTGGCCGCCGTCGCGGTAGAGGCGGGGGACCATCTCGCGAGGCCGTGCGTTGAAGTCGTCCGTGTCCCACCACTCGCCCTCCTCGAGCATGGCGACCCGCATGCCGCCCTCGGCCAGCTCCCTCGCCGCCACCGCCCCGCCGGCGCCCGAACCCACCACGCAGGCGTCCACGGCGACCGTCCGCTCGCCCGCGATCGCCCGGCCGGACTCGATGCGGCGGGCGGATGGGTGGAAGGTGCCGGTGCCGTCTCGGTAGGCGCGCGCACCGGTGTCTCGCACCGCCGTCACCATCGCCCCTCCGCCGCCCGCAGCGCCCGGGCGCGAGCGACCACCGGCCCCGGGTCGTATCCCAGCCGGGCCATCACTCCGGCGTCGCCGTAGTAGGCCAGCTTCAGCAGCGCCACCAGCCCCTCCGCCGCCCGCCCCGCCGGGCCGCGCTCGAACCGATCGACGTACGCCGCGCGCCAGGCCGGCGTCAACCGGGTCAGGCGGCCACGCGGGCGCCCCAGCAGCGGTCCCAGCTCGGCCGCCCACAGCAGGCAGCGCAGGCCCGCGCGGTTGAGCGTCGGAAGGTGGCGGAGCATCCGTTCGAAGGCGGCCGCCGCGTCGGTGCGCCGCGGTCGCGGCAGGTCGTCGGCCGGTGCCACGACCGCGTCCAGCAGGCAGTCCACCACCTCCGACTCCCGGCGCGAGAGCTTCACCTCGCCACAGCCTCCACCTGCTCCCGCTGGCGGTTCGCGAGCAGGGCCACCGCCCGCCGCGCGGCCGCCGGGCGCCGCTGCTCCACCGCCCGGGCGGCCTCGACGTACAGGGGCGCGAGCTCCTCGTGGGCGGCGGTGACCGGCAGGCGCTCGGCGTGCTGGAAGTACAGCGATCGGATCGAGTTCATGATCAGCACGAAGACCAGGTTCGCGGCCGCTTCGGCAAGCTCGGTGAAGAAGGCGTAGTCGAGACGCTGCGCGGCCCGCTCGTCGGCGGCGTGCGAGACCGCCGCGGCCAGCTCTCGCAGCCGCGCCGCCTGCTCGGGCGAGCGCCGGCGGGCGGCCAGCGCCGCCAGCTCGCCCAGCATCAGCCCGCGTGCCTCGAAGACATCGCCCAGGACGCCCGGTTCGAACCCGCCGGAGCTCAGCGCCAGATGGGCGATCACGTCCAGGCCCCCGTGGCGACGCCAGTCGCGAACCCGCATGGCGTCCCCGTGGCGCACCTCGATGAGCCCCATCTGCTCGAGGCGCTGGAGCGCCTCGCGCAGGGTCCCCATCGTCACGCCGGCCTCGGCGGCGAGCGTCCGCTGAGTGGGAAGCTTCTCGCCGGGCGCATAGCGGCCCGACAGCAGCGCCTCGAGCAGACCGGAGAAGACCTGATCGGACGCCCGGCGGGGCTCGGCGGTGGCGCGCGGCACGGCACGGTCACCCTAGCATTGTTCTGAACAATCGAACTTCTGTGGGCGTCCGCGGCCAGGGTCTTTGCCTGCCGCCGACGACCCACGTCGACCGCCACACGACAGCGCTCAGCCCGGCAGCTCCAGCTGACCGCGGTCGGCGTCGGAAGCGGGGCCCGGGTCCTGCCCGAGCAGCTCACGCATCCGCCGCGCCGCCACCGGGGCGTCGGCGCCGCGGTTGTTGTTGAACATGACGTTGACCAAGGCTGCTTCCGCCGCCAGCTCGCCGGCGCGTCCACCGATCTCGCGCAGCTCGTCGTCCGAGTACGCGTAGCCGAAGCGCTCGGCCACGGTGCGCCCGGAGATGTAACCCTCGGCATTGCGGCCATGGGCCCGCAGATAGGCCATGTCCTCGCGCGTCACCGCGTCGACCGGCGGCATGATCGTGAAGTGCTCGGACCGCGGGGCGTCCACCCCCACCCAGACGGCCCTGCGCTCGGACAGGTGCGTCATGGTGCGCTGCGCCCTCTCGCCCTCGACCCAGCCACGGTGGCGCAGCTCGACGGCGACCGGATGCGGGGCCAGTGCCTCCAGCAGGCCGTCGAGCTCCTCGAGCTCGTGCCGCCTCGGACCGAACGACGGCGACAGCTGGAGCAGGAAGGCGCCCAGCTTGCCCGCGGCCGCCAGGGGGGCGACCGCGTCCAGCGTCGCGCGCGCCATGGCCCGCTCGAGGTCGGGCGTCAGCGTAACCCGTCCGCGCGAGCCCAGGTGGGCGCCGTCGCGGAGCTCCGGCGGGAGCGACTGGGGGTCCGCGGAATGGCGCGAGAGCAGCCGGTGCAGCTTGATGTGGAGGGTGAAGCCCGGCGGCGTCTGCCGCGCCCAGCGCTCGCTCGTGGCCGGGTCCGGGATCGCGTAGAAGCTGGAGTTGAGCTCCACCGCCTCGAAGCGCTCCGCGTACCAGGCGAGGCGGTCCCGCGGGCTCATGCCCCGCGGATACCACTCGGATACGAAGCCGGGATCCGCCCAGCTAGAGGTCCCCACCACGATCCGGCCGGCCATGGCGGCTTTTTATCGCTCCGCCGCCCCGGACGCCGGACCGTCGCATGCGGCGAGATACCGTTTCGAGCGCCGTGACCATCCGACGGGCTGCGCTCTCCGACTTCGCCGCGGTCACCGACCTGCTCGAGCAGCTTGGTCGCGGCCGAGTCACGCACGAGACGTACGCCGCCTGCCGCGAGGTATACGCGAGTCAGCTCGAGGACCCCAGCACCGACCACTTGGTGGCGGTCGACGAGCGCGGCAACATCGTGGGGTTCTGCTCGCTGCACTACCGCGCACGGCTCAACCGCCCCCGCCCGCAGGC
This sequence comes from Solirubrobacteraceae bacterium, assembly GCA_036257715.1. Classification (GTDB taxonomy): domain Bacteria; phylum Actinomycetota; class Thermoleophilia; order Solirubrobacterales; family Solirubrobacteraceae; genus DATAEY01. Next base: position 5,518 of record DATAEY010000011.1, read on the forward strand.
CTGGATCCCCGACCTCATCGTCACCCCGGCGGCACGGGGCCGCGGCACCGCCCGCGCCATGCTCGACGAGGCGGAGGACCTGGCCCGCGAGCACGGCTGCTGGGAGGTCACCCTGGAGTCCGGCCACGAGCGCCGCGATGCCCACCTGCTGTACACGGCGGCGGGCATGCAGGAGGTCGGGAAAACCTTCCGCAAGGCGCTGTAGCCGCCCGGCCATGGGCCATGTCCGGGTCGGGCCCTACGTTCAGGGCGTGATCAAGTACCTCGGCTCCAAGCGCCGCCTGGTGCCGGTGCTCGGCGCCATACTCCAGCGCTCCGGCGCCCGCACGGCGGCCGACCTGTTCACCGGCACCACCCGGGTCGCCCAGGAGTTCAAGCGGCGGGGGGCCCGAGTGTGGGCCAACGACACCGCGCGCTACTCCGAGGTCCTGGCCCGCTGCTACGTGGCCACCGACGCGCGGGCGATCGACGGTGGCGCTCTGGCCAGGGCGCTCGACCGGCTCAACGCGCTTCCGGGTCGGGAGGGCTACTTCACGCGGACCTTCTGCCGCCGCGCGCGCTACTTGCAGCCGCACAACGGGGCGCGGGTGGACTCCATCCGGGACGCGCTCGAGCACGACTATGCGGGCTCGGCGCTGTTCCCGGTGCTGCTCGCCAGCCTGATCGAGGCGGCCGACCGGGTCGACTCGACCGCGGGAGTCCAGATGGCCTACCTCAAGCGATGGGCGCCCCGGGCGCAGCGGCCGCTGCACCTGCGCCCGCCGGCGCTGTTGCCGGGCGCCGGCAGCGCCCTGCGCGCGGATGCCCTGGAGGCGGCACGCTCGCTCCCCGAGGTCGACTTGGCATACCTGGACCCGCCCTACAACCAGCACTCGTACCGGGCCAACTACCACGTCTGGGAGACCCTGGTGGCCTGGGACGCCCCCGAGCACTATGGGGTGGCTTGCAAGCGCGCCGACTGCCGCGACCCCGCCAACCGCAGCCCGTTCAACTCCCGCCGCCGCGTCCACCGCTCGCTGGCGGATCTGCTGGAGGCGGTGCGGGCTCGCCTGGTGGTCCTCTCCTACAACGACGAGTCCTGGGTGACGCTGGACGCCCTGGTCGGGATGTGCGCGATCCGCGGGACGGTGCGCGTCCTGGCCTTCGACTCCCCGCGCTACGTCGGCGCACGGATCGGCATCCACGATCCCGCCGGTCGGCGGGTGGGACAGATCGGCCGCCTGCGCAACGTCGAGTACCTTCTCCTGGCGGGCGCCGAGGACGACGTGGCGGCGGCGAGCGGCGCCGTTGCCGCCTGGGCCGGCGGCGCGTGACTCGGCGGTCGCCGTGCAGGCCGTATGCTCGCGCCCATGCGCCACTTCGCGGTCTCCATGATCGGCCGCGACCGGTCCGGCATCGTCGCCGAGGTCACCCGGACCCTGCTCGAGCACGGCGCCAACGTCGAGGACGCCCAGAGCACGATCCTGCGCGGGCACTTCGCGATGACGCTGATCGTCTCGACCGGCGACGACGTCGATTCGGAGCGGCTTCGGGCCGGGCTCGAGCGCACGGGGAGCGAGCTGCGCCTGGACGCGGTGACCCTCAGCCAGATCGACGAGTTCCCGCCGCCGCCTGCCGCGGAGCCGTCGCATCTCGTCACAGCCCACGGCGTCGACCATCCCGGAATCGTCAACGCCGTCGCGTCAGCGCTGGCGGAATGTGACGTCAACATCACCGATCTCAACACCCGGCTGGTCGGCGACCCGGGCGGCGAGGACCTCTACGCCATGATGCTCGAGGTGGCGGTGCCCGAGGGTCTCACCGCGGAGGGCCTGGAGGGGTTGCTCGAGGCCACGCGTCGCGAGCAGGGGATCGAGCTGACGATCCGGGATCTGTCGGATGGAGGCTGACGACGGCGGGGTTGCGATCCGCCCGCGTCGGGGGCCGGGGATTAGAGCTCCTGCACCTCGGCGGTGATCTGGTCGATCGAGTCCTTGGCGTCGCCGAACAGCATCTGGGTCTTGGGCTCGTAGTAGAGCTCGTTCTCGATGCCCGCGAAGCCGGGATTCATCGAGCGCTTGAGCACGATCACCGACTCCGACTGGTTGACGTTGAGGATCGGCATGCCGTAGATCGGTGAGTCGGGCCTGCTGTTCGCGGCCGGGTTGGTGACGTCGTTGGCGCCGATCACCAGCGAGACGTCGGTGCGCGGGAACTCCGGGTTGACCTCGTCCATCTCCTTGAGCTTGTCGTAGGGGACGTCGGCCTCGGCGAGCAGCACATTCATGTGGCCCGGCATGCGCCCCGCGACCGGATGGATCGCGTACTTGACCTCGACCCCGTGCTGCTCGAGCGCCGACTCCAGCTCCCGGACGGCGTGCTGGGCCTGGGCGACGGCCATGCCGTAGCCCGGGACCACGATCACCTGGCGCGCGTAGGAGAGCTGGATGGCCGCGTCGGCCGGGCTGGTAGAGCGCACGGTCGC
>DATAEY010000012.1:0-10099 GCA_036257715.1 Solirubrobacteraceae bacterium
GTAGTCGACCGGCCAGAACTCGACGCCGGGGTTCTCGTCCACGAACCGGTACAGCCGCGAGCTGCCCATCGCCGAGGTGGTCACGATCGTGTTTGCCTGCGCGGTCTTGCGAGTCCCCGTCACCACGCCCCGCTCGACCAGGTCCACGAACCCATCGGCCAGCAGCTCGGTGTGGATTCCCAGGTCGCGGTGGTCGCTCAGCAGCTTGAGGATCTCGTTGGGGACGCTGCCCACCCCGGCCTGGAGCGTGGCCCCATCCCGGATGCGCTCGGCGACGTGCTGGGCGATTCGCCGGTCGGTCTCGCGTGGAGGCGGGTGGGGGAGCTCGACCAGCGGGTAGTCCGCCTCGCACCAGCCGACGACCTGGCTGACGTGGACCTGGTTCTCGCCGAAGGTCCGCGGTATCCGGTGATTGACCTCCACGAAGAACGGCGCCGTCCCGACCAGGGGCGCGACGTACTCGGCGTGGCAGCCCAGCGAGAAGTAGCCGTGGCGATCGGGAGGCGACACCGCCGCCAGCACCAGGGAGCACGCGGTCGCGGCGCGCATCAGTCGCGGGACGTCGCTGAAGTTGTTGGGGACCAGGTCGCAGCCGCCGCGGTGGAACGCCTCCCGCACCGCCGGGGACAGGAATCAGGAGACGTGCCGCAGGCCGGTCAGCTCGCCGCCCATGTAGCGCCGCTCGCGCAGCGGGAACATCTGGTGGACCCGCACGTCGCGCAGCTTGCCGGCGCCGGCCTCGAGGGCGTCCATGACCGTGGCGGGCTCGCCGTTGGCCAGCCCGACGATCAGGTCGTCGCCGTCGCCGACGTGATCGAGCACCGCCTCGGAGGGGCGCCGGCTGCGGTGCAGCGCGGCCACGATGGTCGGCGGCTTGGGCGTCACCTCATCCCTCGAGCACGGCGCCGTCCTCGATGCGCATCTGACCGCCGCCGGAGTGGTCGAGCTCGACCTCGCCGCGCGCCACCACGCCGGCCCCGAACAGCACGTCGCCGCGGACCACCAAGCGCCGGCACTGCACCAGCGACGGCGGTCCGAAGGGAAAACGCGCCTCGAAGTCGCGCACCAGCTTGTAGTGGGCGGGGTCGAGGTCGACGAACGGAGGTCCGCCATCCCGCTGCGGCGCCAGGACGACCCGCCAGTCGTCGGTGAGCTCGTAGCAGTCCGAGCGCAGGCTGAGCAGCTCGTTGGTGGTCTTCACCGGCGCGAAGCGCTCCCGCGGCACGTGCAGCGCGCGCGCGGCCTCGAACACGGAGACCGCCGTGCCCATCGCCGTCTCGAGCTGATAGACGCCCGGCGAGGAGGAATCCGAGGGGTCGACGGTCTTGCGGTTGACGATCATCGGGAGGCCCAGGACGTTGCCGCGCTGCGCCAGCGCCTCGGCCAGCGCCCGCAGGTCCAGCCACAGCGTGTTGGTGTTGAAGTAGCGGTGGCGCTCGACGTCCTGGAAGGAGTCGAGGTCGTCCTCGGGCGTCTGGGCGATCTCCCGCAGCACCAGCCGGCGGTCGGGCAGCCGGGCCAGGTGACCCCCCTTGCGATCCGCGGGCGCGCGCTCGGCCACCTCCATCAGGAACGGGATGCGCTCGGCCGCCAGCCAGCCGAGGATGCGGGGGTCGGGCACCGCCCCGAGGTTGTCCGAGTTCGAGATGAAGGCCCAGCGATACCCCCGCTCGAGCAGGGCGTCGAGCGTCCCCGACGTCACCAGCGCGGTGTAGACGTCGCCGTGGCCGGGCGGGCACCATTCCAGCTCGGGATCCGCCGGCCAGCTCACCGGCAGCAGGTCGTCGACCCGCACCTTGGGCTCCTTGTTCTGGACGAAGTCCATCGGCACGTCGGACTCGAGCTCCGGGTAGCGGGCGAGCGCCGCGAGCGACTCGTCGCGGGTGTAGAAGCTGTTCATCAGCACCAGCGGCAGCCGCGCGCCGTGCCGACGGCGCAGGGCCAGGGTCTGGCGGGCGATGACGTCGAGGAAGGTCAGGCCGTCCTTGACCACCAGCAGCGACTTGGCGCGGGTCATCCCCATGCTGGTGCCCAGACCCCCGTTGAGCTTGATCGTCACCGTCCGGTCGAGCTCCTGGGCACCCGCCCCGTCCCCGGGCGGCAGCTCGGCCCAGGACGGCACCGACGCCAGCGGCTCGATCTCGCTCTCGGGCACAAGACCCGAGGCGCCCGCCACCAGCTGCTGGTAGTAGTGGCGAAAGGTCTGGATCGCCACCTCCGGCACCTCGGCGGCGCGCATCTTGTCCTCGCACGCACGCAGCCCGTCGGCGGTCATCGGGCGATCGTATCGGCGGGGCGCCCGAGCCCGGCGACCCGGTGCCGGCGCGGGGAGCCGGCTCCCGCCCCCCCGGATTCCCCCGGCTGCCGGCTAGCCGTCGACGGTCGTGAGCACGAGCCTGTTGCCCGACGGATCGCTCAACCGGACCCCGCTTTCGATCGGCTGCGTCGCCGCGCCCGCCTCGCGCGCCCGGGCGCATACCCGCTCGAGCTCGGCGGCGCTGGGAAGGACGACCTCGAACGAGGACAGGCCCGCCGACCCAGCGGGCGGCGCCGGGGCTCCGGCGCTGCCCCAGGTGTTGGCCCCGACGTGGTGGTGGTAGCCCCCCGCCGAGAAGAACAGCGCGCCCGGATAGTCGCGGACGGTCACCTCGAAGCCGAGCATGCCGCGGTAGAACGCCTCGGTCTCGGCGAGGTCGGCCACCTGGAGATGCACGTGGCCCACCCGGGTGTCGGGCGGCATGTCGTCCGCCGCGGGCGCCGCCGCCCCGGCCTCGCGTGCCAGCCCGTCCAGGTCCAGCGGCAGCGTCGCCATCCGCACCTTCCGCTCGGCGTACCACCGCTCTCGCGGACGATCGCGGTAGACCTCGATGCCGTTTCCCTCGGGATCGCGGAGGTAAAGCGCCTCGCTGACCAGGTGGTCCGACGCGCCGCTCAGCGGCCAGCCGGCATCCACCAGCCGATGCAGGGCCCGGGCGAGCTCGGGGCGGCTCGGGACCAGGATCGCGAAGTGGAACAGCCCGGTGCTGCGCGACGGGCGCCGCGGGGCGTCAGGGCGCCCGGTCAACTCGACCAGCGCGGCGCCGTCGGCGCCGAGGCGCGCGGTGTCGCCGTCGCCGCCGAGGTCGCGCAGCCCCAGCGCCCGCTCGTAGAAGCCGCGGGCGCGCGCCAGGTCGGCGACGATGAGGCGCACCATCCCGACTCGGGTTCGAGGGTCGATCGTCGTCACGTCGATGAACCTGACCGCCCGGCCACTGTAGCCGGCGACCGGTGTCGCGCCGGACCGGACCGCCGCCGGGCCTAAGCTGAGCCGGTGCTGATCCGCGACGCGCGGCCCGAGGAGCTCGACGACGTCGCCGCCCTGATGGTCGCCGCCTACCGAGAGTACGCGCCGCTCATGCCGCCGGGGGCCTGGCGAGCGTACGCCCGGGACATCGAGGCGGTCCGCAGCCGCCTGGGCCACTCGCAGCTGATCGTCGGCCATGCCGACGGCCGGGTCGCCGGCGCCGTGACCTTCTACCCGCCCGGCTCGGGTCCCTGGTGGCCGCCCGACTGGGCGGGGTTCCGGCTGCTGGCCGTGGACCCCGAGCGCCGCGGCGAGGGAGTGGGCCGCGCGCTGGTCGGCGAGACGATCTCTCGCGCCGGTGCCCTGGGGGCGCGGGCGCTCGGCATCCACACCACCCCCTGGATGAGGGCGGCGATGGCCCTCTACGACTCGCTCGGGTTCGTGCGTTACCCCGACTGCGACTTCGAGCCGGGCATCCGCCTGCCCGACGGGTCTCCGCTTCGGGTCGACTGCTACTGGCTCGATCTTCACCCCCGATGGCCGGGCCGGGATCGGTAGGGCGCCGGAGAGCGGGGGGTCAGCGATCGTGGGCCGGCCTCGGCCACGTAATAGACGTGCGCCAGGATCCCCGCGCTCAGCGGTCGGCAGAGGATGCTCCGGCGTTGCCGACTCTCCCAGCGCGAGAACCAGGTGCCGATGCGCAGGGCGACGACCCCGCACACCAGCGTCCATCCCGCGGCGATCAGCTCGGCGGCGCCGGGCAGGTGGGTCAGGACCTCGTCGCGCGGCTTGCCCAACACCAGGAGGGTGAGGGCCAGCCCGACGCTGGCGGCGATCGCGAGCCCGGCCACCAGCCCGACCGCGCCGATCACGGCCCTCACCGCCGTGCGGCGCCGGGGCTCAAGCCAGCCGCGCGCCGGTGGCGGGGGCGCACGCTCGAACTTCTGCCAATAGAGCACCTCGGGGCCCGACCGGCGCCCCAGCGTCGCGCCGGTGACCGCGGCGAACGTGGTCAGCACGAACAGCACGATGCTTCCCATCACCTCCAGGGGCGTGAACCTCCCCACCGGCACCACCGCGAACCCGGTGGTCACTCCCACCAGTCCCATCGAGGACAGCACGCCGCCCATCCAGAGCAGCTCGCCGCTGGCCGACGCCAGCCGCAGCGCAGGCCGCACCTCGACCGGGAGCGGAGACGGCTCGGGCTCGACACCGGGCATGGGCGGATTCTCCGCCAACCCCTGAGCCGAAGGTGATAGAAGCACGGCAACCGCGGCCCGCCCGGGCCCCGAGCGAGGAGGACGCATGGCGGACTACACGGTCAAGCGCTTCGCCGAGATGGAGCCGATCCTCGATGGCGTCTTCCGGCGGGCCCGCGCCGAGCTCGGCGTGACCTCGTTCGGGATGCAGCTGCTCCAGATGCCGGCCGGCGCCGACTTCTATCCCAATCACGACCACTCCCACGACGGCCAGGAGGAGGTGTACGTGATCCTCGAGGGATCGGCCGACTTCGACATCGAGGGCGAGCGGGTGCACGTGGAGCCCGAGACGGCGGTGCGCGTGGCGCCCCAGACCAAGCGTCGAATCCACCCCGGCCCCGATGGCGTGCGGATCCTCGTCGTGGGTGGCGTGCCGGGCGGCGTCTACGAGCCGCCCAGCTTCACGGAGCTGGGTGGGCCGGTTCCCGTGCCCGACCAGAGCTGACCCGCCCGCGCGCGGCGCGTGATGGCTCGATCGTCACTCGTCCCCCTATGCCTCGCCGCCCTGGCCCCCGCCCTGCTCGCGTCGTGCGGCGGCCGAGGAGCGGGCGGGGCCGGCTCCACCGCCGCCGCCCCGCTGCCGGTGAACGTCATCGGGCGCTGGCAGGGGCGCTCCCAGGGCGGCGGCGTGGTGAGCCGCGGCGTCCTCTCGCGCGCCTCCGGCGGCTAACCGTGGACCCGGTCCGCAGCGCCGAGGTTCCGCACAGCGCCGGCACGAAGGCCAGCGCCGGCGTGGTGGCCAGCGCCGCCACGCTCGCGAGCGCGGGCGTGGCCGCGAGCGCCGGGACGATCGCGAGCGCCGGCGTGGCCGGCAGCGCGGCGGTGATCGTCAGCGCCGGCATCGCCCTCAGCGCCGGAGTGGTGGCCAGCGCGGGTATCGCCGGCAGTGCCGGAAGCGTCGGTTGCGTGGCCTGTGTCGGTTGCGTGGCCTGTGTCGGCTGCGTGGATTGCGTCGGGTGCGTGGGCTGCGTCGGGTGCGTGGGCCTGAGGGGCGCGGTGGGGGCGGTCGGGCGCCGCGGCTAGCCACCCCGACGCCCTTGCTTCCCGAACTCCGGCCAGGTTTCCTACGCCACCGACCCCGCCGCGAGCGGGCCGACAGAGGAGGAAGCGATGAGTCGCATTCGGGCTCGGCTCACCTATGCCAATGTCACCGCGACGCTGGCCCTGTTCGTGGCGCTGGGAAGCGGCTCGTACGCCGTGAGCGCCGTCCCCGCCACCAACAGCGTGCCCTGCTGCACCCAGCGGGATGGCTCGACCTTCCTGCGCTTCAACTCGGTCCGGTCGGCCAACATCGTCAACGGCCAGGTCATGACCGCCGACATCGGGACCGACCAGGTGAACTCGAATGACATCCGCGACGGCACGATCTCGGTGACCGATCTCTCGCCCGAGGTGGTGGCGCGGCTCAGGAAGGCCGAGGGCGAGAACCGGGACAACACCGGCTCCCCGGAGGGCGGGGTCACGACCCCAACCACCACCCCCACCACGCCGACGACGACCAGCAGCAGCGGATCCACCCCGTAGGCCGAGACGCGCGGCGGTCGCCCGCGGCCCGAGCAGGAAGGCCCCAGCGGGGGCTCCTCCGGTGCCGGCGACCGGATGGCGGCGGGCGGTTTGCGGGTGCGCGCCGGGTGGTCGGCGGGCGCGCGCCGGGCGGTTTGCGGGTGCGCGCGGGGCGCTCAGGCCGCCGACAACGCCTTGCGGGCCTGGCGCTCGAGTCCGGGGCGGGCCACGTCCCAGACCAGACCGGCGCGCTCGAGTCCCCGGATGACGAGCGAGGACACGTCGACCTCCCACCATCGCAGCCCATGATCGGCCGAGGTGGGGAAGGCGTGGTGGTTGTTGTGCCATGCCTCTCCCAGCGAGGGGAGCGCCAGCCAGCCCAGGTTGCGCGACTCGTCGTCGGTGGCGAAGCGGCGGCGTCCGAAGAAGTGGCACAGCGAGTTGATCGAGTAGGTGATGTGGTGCAGCAGGAAGATGCGAACCGCGCCGCCCCACAGCAGTCCGGTCAGGCCGCCCACGAGCGTGCCGGTCAGCGCGGCGCCGAGGCCGAACGGGAACCCCAGGCCGAGGAGCACCCATAGCCAGCAGGTCCGGTTGATGAACCGGCTGACCGGGTCGCGGAGCAGGTCGGGCGCGTAACGGGCCCTGGCCGGGCGCTGGGTGTGAAGGAACAGCCATCCCAGATGGGCGTGCGCGAGCCCGCGCAGCGCTCCCTCGACCTCGCCGCCGTGGCCGACGTGGGGCGAGTGGGGATCGCCCTCACGGTCCGAGAAGGCATGGTGCTTGCGGTGGTTGGCCACCCAGGCCACCACGGGCCCCTCCAGGGCCGCCGAGCCAAGCGCCCCGAGCGCCAGGCGCATGCCGCGTCCGGCCTTGAACGCGCGATGGCTGAAGTGACGATGGAACCCGACGGTGACGCCCAGGCCTATCGGCACGTAGGTGACGGCGAACACCACCAGGTCATGCCAGTGCAGCATCCGGTTCCATACCTGCCAGGCCGCCACCCCCAGGCCCACCAGCGGGACCACCGTCACCGCCAGGCTGCCGGCCGCGTGCAGCCGCTCGCTGGCGAAGGGCTCCATGTCGTCGGCGGTGAGTCCGCCGCTAGCCGGCGAGGACGGTGGTCGCACTCATCCGATCCTACGCATCGGTGCTGCGGCGCACGGCGCGCCCTCTCGGCCCGGCGGTCGTCCGGCTGCCCGCCGGACTCGCGGCGCAACCGTTAGCTTGGGGGATGGTCGTCACCGGCAGGAGGAGCGTGATGGAGCAGCTGCAAGGCCGCAAGGCGGTTGTCACCGGAGCCTCGGGCGGCATCGGGAGGGAGATCGCGCGGGCCCTGGCCCGCGGGGGGCTCGACGTGGCGGTCTCGGGGCGCCGCGAGGAAGTGCTCGAGTCGCTGGCCGCCGAGCTGCGCGGCCTGGGCGTCCAGGTCCACGTCGTGCCGGCCGACCTCTCGGAGCTGGGCCAGGTCGACTCGCTGGTCGAGCGCTGCCAGGGCGCCCTCGGCGCCATCGACGTGCTGGTCAACAACGCCGGCGTGGAGCAGGTCGCGTCGTTCACCGAGTACACCCGCGAGGAGCTGATCTCGATGGTCGAGCTCAACCTCACCGCGCCGCTGCTGCTGACCCATCGGGTAGTCCCGGGGATGCTGGCCCGCGGCCGGGGGCATGTCGTGTTCGTCGCCTCGCTGGCCGGCAAGCTAGGGCCCCCCTACAACGAGCCCTACGCCGCCACCAAGGCGGCGCTCGTGGGCCTCACCCAGTCCCTGCGCGCCGAGTACCTGGACCAGCCGGTCGGCTTCTCGGTGGTCAGCCCGGGGTTCGTCGCCGGCGAGGGCATGTACCAGCGGATGGTCGACGAGGGCTTCAGGTCCAACCGGATGATGGGAGAGACCACCACCGAGAAGGTGGCGGCGCGGGTGGTCGAGGCCATCCGCCAAGACCGTCCGGAGGTGGTCGAGAGCGGCGCGCCGGTGCGACCGATGTTGGCGCTCAACCAGCTCGCGCCGCGACTCATCGAGCGCGCCGCTCCGCGCTTCGGGGTCACAAAGTTCTTCCGGGCGGTCGCGGCTCACCGCGGGCGCCTGGACTGACTCAGCCACGGACGTCCCGGACGCCGCGGTGGCGGCGCCGATCGCGCCGGGTGGCGATCCAGAGCGCCACCGCGAGGATGACCACCGGTCCGGCGAACAGCGGCGCCATTACCAGGGTGTGGTGCGCCAGGGGCCAGACCACCGCGCTGCCTCCCGCCCCTCTAGGTCGTCGCGGCGACCCGGGTGGCCTTGCCGGGCGAGCGCCGCGGCGGCGAGGGCGACGCCACGTCGGAACCGATCCGCGCCAGGCCCCAGCTCAGCAGGCCCAGGACCACCAGGGCCACGGCCAGGACCACGAGGTAGGCCCCCAGCGTCAGGGCCCCGGACACCCCGGGCTTCTGCTCGCGCTGGAGCAGCTTCTTGTCCTGCTGGAAGGTGCGGGTGAACCGCGCCGGCGCGGGGATCTCCTTGGCCGGGATGGCCGGATCGGAGGGCATGTAGATGGGCAGGCCCAAGACCGCGCGCCCCGTGTGCAGGCGCAGCGTCGTCTTCCACTTCGGCCCCCACACGGGGATTGGCTTGGTGGTGCGGTAGACGCCTGGCCCGAGCGGGCGCAGGCGGTCGACCACCGAGCCGCCGCCCTGCCACGCCGTGACGGTCAGCCAGCGAGCGCCGTCGGCGGCATTGGGCGGGTGAACCCTCACGGTCGCGGCCACCTCCCGATGCGGCCGCCCCGGCAGGTCCGTCAGCGTCAGGCTGGCCGCGGGCGGCCGGGAGGGAACCGGCATCGGCAGGCACCAGGCCACCAGCGCGACCACGCCGATCGCCGCGGCCGGCAGGACCCACCTCGGGACCCGCTCGGTGTGGGCCTCTGGGGTCAGGGCGCGCCCGATGAACCCGCCGAGGAGGCCGCCGGCGAGCCCGGCGACGATCGCGCACGGGATGGCCTCGGCCAGTATCGAGGTCGGCCAAGGGGTCCGCCCCCACACGTGCGACCAGCCGTACTCGGCGGCGAATCCAAGCGTGCCGATCAGCAGGCCCGAGACCGCGCCGAGGGCGATCGGGCGCCGGGCGAGCCGCAGCGCGACGAGCTCGACGCAGCCGGCCTCGACCAGGTACAGGGGGAAGTGGGGCGTGGTGCGGCCGATGATCGGTCCGATGATCAGCGCGAGCAGGCCGCGCAGCGCGATGAAGAACAGCGCCGCGCCCAGCGCGCCGCCCCCGCCCAGGCGCACGCGGGCGGCCACCAGCGCCACCCCCGCTGCCAGGGCCAGCAGGACGGGCTGCCACACCAGGCGGAACTGCGGCACGCCGAAGTCGAACTCGCCCTGGAACGTCGACATGCCGACCAGCAGCCCGCCGGCGATCGACAGGTCGCGGAACCGCTGCAGCCGGGTCGTCCGCGGCGGGTTGCCGCCGCTCGACTTCGCCCCCTCGACCTGCAACACCCAGAGCCCGATGAGCGACAGGCTGGCGCCGCCGAACAGCAGCAGGTGCGTCGGCCCCCAGAGCGTGACGTCCTGCCCGAAGATGCGATGCCAGATGTCGTCCAGCGGGAAGGCCAGCAGCGACACCGCCGAGCAGACCAGGACCAGGAGCGCGCCGAGCGGGGCCCACCAGCTGTGGGAGAGCTCGACCGCCACGTCGCTCGGTCGGCGCCGGGCGAGCGCCACCGACAAGGCGCCGCAGACCAGGACCCCGAACAGGCCCACCAGGATGAAGTAGTGCGCGGGGTTGGCCAGCGGGCCGGGGTCGCGTCCCTTGTCGAGGTGGATCGAGATGTCCCAGTACATCCCGAACACCGCGGTCAACAGCGCCGCGCTCAGGACGGTGGCGGGCACGGACGCCCAGCCCGGAAGCCCGGTGACTCGCTCGGTCGCCCCGGCGAACCGCCCCAGCCATCCGATGCGACCGCTGCGATGGGCCCGGAGAGACCGGCGAGATCTACGTCGGCAACGAGATGCTGCTAGAGGGCTACACCAGCGGCGAGAGCGAGGAGATCGTCGACGGGCACATGTCCAC
>DATAEY010000013.1:0-19436 GCA_036257715.1 Solirubrobacteraceae bacterium
GCCACCAGCGCGACGGTCAGTCGGGCGTCCGCGTCCCCGAGCTCGAGCGTCGCCAGGCGGTGAACCACCCAGAGGCCGGCGAGCAGAGCGAGCAGCGAGACAAGCATGCCCGCCACGAGGTAGGCGGCGACGCCCGCGCCCAGCGCATCGGCCGGCCCGCCCAGCGCCCGCACCAGCAGCGGATAGAGCGGGAAGAAGGCGGTGCGGGCCGGCTCGTCGCCGTAGCCGCCGGCGGCGATCCCCAGGTACCAGGCCGAGTCCCAGCGCGCTGCCGGGGCGACCAGCAGGTTCCCGACCTGGCCGAAGGGCGCGGTCAGGCGGTCCGGGTCGAACCGCCGCCACACGCCGGCCGGCAGCAGAGTCGGCCAGACCAACACGCCGGCGACCCCCGCGGCCCAGACGAGGAGCCGAGACGCGCAGAACGGGCGCCAGATGGGCGCCAGCGCGCTGGTGAGCCGGGCTCGGACGCCCACCTCAGGCTCTCCGCCGGCCCCGCCGACGGGGCGGCGGATAGTCTCGGCGCCCATCAGCCCCGATCTTGCCATCCGGGCAGCGTCCGTCGTACAGCAGTACGACAACGTGCTCACGGCCGTCGTCTCGGTCGCGATGGCCATTTTGGTGGCGTTCCTGCTCGACCGCGTCATCGCCCGCCGCGGCCGGCACCTGGCGGCGGCGGTCGGCGCCGGCGAGATGACGCCGGTCGCCGTGACCAGGCTGCGCTTCCTGCGCCGGCTCATCTCGGCCATCGTGCTGCTGCTGGGCGTGCTGGTCGCGCTGACCCAGTTCTCGACTCTCTCGCACCTGGCCACCAGTCTGCTGGCCTCAGGCGCCCTGGCCGCGGCCGCGGTCGGGTTCGCGGCCCGCCAGGTCCTGGCCAACGCGGTGGCCGGCGTGATGCTGGCCGTCACCCAGCCGCTGCGCATCGGGGATCGAGTCTCGTTCGAGGGCGACGAGGGTGAGGTGGAGGACGTGCGGCTCAACTACACGTACCTGCGCACCGCTCAGGGGACCCGCGTGGTGATTCCCAACGAGCGCCTGGCCTCGGCGGTGCTTCGCAATGACACGGTGGCCCGCGAGAAGGCGCCCGTCGAGGTGACGGTGTGGCTGCGCCCGGACGCCGACGCCGAGCGGGCGGCCGAGGTCGTCTCGGGCACGCCGGAGGCGGAGTCGGTCCTCGTGTCGGACATCACCCCGGACGGCGTGCGCCTGTCGGTGGCGGCGGCGCCGGTGGGGCCGGACGAGGTGGCCGACGCCGAGGCGCGGCTGCGCCTTGCCTGCCTGCGGGCGCTGAGGGCCGGCGGCTTGACGGACCACGCCTCGCGACGGTAGGCGTCGCCGGCGCGCCGACTCGGAGGGCGCCGGCCGCCGGTTCTCTAGAATGGCCGCCGCGCGCCGCCCGGTTCAGGGCAACCAGGGATGACCCGCCGACAGCGACAGATACGCCGCCGCCAGCGTGCTGGCAAGGGTGTGCAGCGCGGGTTCATGGTCATGCTGGGGACGCTGGTGGTGGTCGCCTTCTTGAGCGCGCTGACCATCGTGGGCTACATCGTCGGGATCACCGCCACGGCGCCCGGCATCGACTCCCTGCGACCGATCGACAAGGGCGCCACATCGGCGGTCTACGCGTCCAACGGCAAGCGTCTGGGGTTCATCCAGAACGACTAGCTGCGCACCCCTGTGCCCAGCGGGGAGTTGCCGAGGGTTCTCAAGCAGGCGACGGTGGCGATCGAGGACGAGCGCTACTTCCACCATCGGGGCGTGGACTACGAGGGCGTCGTCCGCGCGGCGATCAAGAACATCAAGAGCGGGCGCACGGTGCAGGGGGGCTCCACGATCACCATGCAGCTCGTCCGCGCGCTCTACATCGAGCATCCGCAGCGCAACTTTCAGCGCAAGATCCGTGAGGCCAAGCTGGCGGAGGAGCTCGAGAACGAGCACTCCAAGGACTGGATCCTCACCAGCTACATCAACAGCGTCCCGTACGGCACGGTCGGCGGCCAGACCGCGGTTGGCGCCCAGGCCGCGGCCCGCGTCTTCTTCGACAAGCGGGTGGACCAGCTCAACCTGCCCCAGGCCGCCCTGCTGGCAGGACTCCCGCAGGCGCCCTCGATCTACAACCCCTTCCGCGATCCCGCCGCCGCTCTGTCCCGTCGCAACCAGGTGCTGGCCCAGATGGTCCGGCTGCACATGATCTCCCCCGCTGACGCGATCCGCGCCTCACGCGCCAGGCTGGGGGTCAAGCACAACTCGTACTACACGGCCCGCCGCGAGAACTACTTCTTCGACTACGTCAAGGAGCAGCTGATCGAGCGCTACGGAATCTCCACCGTGCGCAAGGGTGGGCTCAAGATCTACACCACGATCGACCTGGCCAAGCAGGAGCAGGCTCGCCAGGCCATGACCAGCTACCTGGGGGCGGACGGCGACCCGGCATCGGCGATCGTCTCGATCGACCCGCGCAACGGCTACATCCGCGCCATGGCCTCGACCAGCTCCTACGGGCGCAACCAGTTCAACTACGCCGCCCAGGGCCGTCGCCAGGCCGGCTCGACGTTCAAGGTCATGGTGCTGATGGCCGCGCTGCGCCAGGGCATGGACCCCAACAGCACGACCTACGTCTCCCGGCCGCTGGACCTCAGCACCAAGTACGGCCCGTGGAAGGTCCAGACCTACTCGCATACGTACCTGGGCCGGGTCAACCTGGTCGAGGCGACCGCCAAGTCCGACAACACCGTCTACGCGCAGCTCGACCTCGACGTGGGGCCCGACGCCGTGCGCGAGGCCGCATACGACCTCGGGATAAAGACGCATCTCGAGGGGCTCCCGGCCGAAGGGCTCGGTGGCCTGAAGCTCGGCGTCTCGCCGCTGGAGATGGCCAACGCCTTCGCCACGATCTCCTCCGAGGGCATCCGGCACGATCCGATCGCGGTCAAGCGGATCGTCTTCTCGGACGGCAAGTCCGAGAACCTCGGACGCCCGAAGGGAACCCGGACGTTCTCGCGCGGGACCAGCTACGAGGCGATCAAGGTCCTCCAGCAGGTCGTCCAGCGCGGGACAGGAACGTCGGCCAACATCGGCTGTCCGATGGCGGGCAAGACCGGCACGGTGGACGACTACACGGACGCCTGGTTCGTCGGCTTCACCCCGCATCTGGCGACCTCCGTCTGGGTAGGGCACCCCAACGCCAAGATCCCGATGTGGGGCATGACCGGCGGAAGCACGCCGGCGGGCATCTGGCACGACTACATGACTCAGGCGATAGGCAACGACTGCCCCGACTTCAAGGTGCCCCCCCGCCACGCCAAGCTGAGCCCCGGATTCGGGCGCTATGCCCAGACGGGCACCAGCTCAGACCGCGACTACAGCTACCGCGGGTACGGCTCGGGCGGGGGCTACAGCGGCGGCGGCTACAGCGGGGGGGGCGGCTACAGCTCGCGGTACTACGAGTCGCCGCCCCAGCGCATCGGCAACTCGTCGCAGTCCTCGGGCGGCGGCTACAGCGGGGGCGGTAGCGGCGGGGACGGCGGCGGCGGTGGCGACAGCGGCGGTGGCGACAGCGGCGGTGCCACCGGCGGCGCCTCGGCGCCCGGCTAGGCTCGCGCCGCGTCGGCGGTGCGCCGACCTCGGGGGCCACACCCCTCGCTAGGCTTCCTCGCGTGCCCAAGGAGGAAAAGGTCGAGTTCGAGGGCGAGGTCGTAGAGGCCCTGCCCAACGCCATGTTTCGCGTGAAGCTCGACAACGGCCACACGGTCCTGGGCCACGTCGCCGGCAAGATGCGCCGCTTCCGAATCCGGATCCTCCCCGGGGACCGCGTGCGGGTCGAGCTGTCTCCGTACGACCTGGACCGCGCGCGGATCATCTATCGGCACCGGTAGCCCGGTCCCCGCGTCATGCGCGAGCACGCGCTCATCACGGCGATCGAGCAGATCCTCGAGCGGCGCTCCGACCGGGTGGTGCGCTGGACCGGCGACGACGCCGCGGTCGTGCGTGCGGGTGGCGACTACGCGGTCACCTCGATCGACGCGATGGTCGACGGTGTCCACTTCCGCCTGGGGGAGGTCGGCTTCGAGGACGTCGGTCACCGCGCCCTCGCCGGCGCGCTGTCCGACCTCGCCGCCATGGCGGCGAGGCCGGGTGAGGCGTACCTGGCGGTGGGCCTGCCGAGCGGGACGGCCGAGCAGGACGCTCTGGCCCTCTGCCGCGGCGCCGAGGAGCTCGCCGGCGAGTGCGCGACCACGATCGCCGGCGGCGACGTGACCCTCGCCCCGGCGCTGTCGGTGTGCGCCACGGTGGTGGGTTGGGCGGCGGATCCGGCCGACCTGGTCGGGCGCGACGGCGCGCGGCCGGGCGACCTGGTCGGCGTAACCGGTGGGCTCGGAGCGCCGGCCGCCGGGCTCGCGATCCTCGAGGGCCGCGCGGCCGGCGACCCGCGTCTGGTGAGCGCCTACCGCCGCCCCCGTCCGAAACTCGACGCGGGCGCGGCGCTCGCCCGCGCCGGCGCGCGGGCGATGATCGACCTCTCGGACGGCCTGGCCACGGACGCTCGCCGGCTTGGGCTGGCCAGCGGCTCGTGCCTTGATCTGGACCTTGAGCGCCTGCCCCTGGAGGTGGGAGTGGAATCGGTGGCGGCCAAGCTGGGCATCGATGCCCACGAGCTGGCCGCCACCGGCGGCGAGGACTATGAGCTGTGCTTCTGCCTGGCGCCGGACCGTCGCCCCGGCGCCGAGGCGGCCGCGGACGTCACCTGGGTGGGCGAGGTGCGGGCCGGCGACCCAGGGGCGCGGCTGCTGCGGTCGGGCCGGGAGCGACACCTGGCCGGCTTCGAACACGTCGTCTGACGCCGAACCACACCGGCGCGCTCAGAGCTTCGCCCGGGAACGCAGGGCGGACTCCGTGCCGCCCAGCGAGCCGGGTCCCGCATAGCCGCCCGGACCGCGGATCGTCGGCTCGAGCGGTACCGGTGGCTCGAGGCCCTTGACGCCGGCGATCGCCAGCACCGCCACGAGGCACCCGGTGAGCACCGACCACGACAGCGGCCCGAGCAGGCCCAGTTGGCCTCCGACCACGAGCAGGACCGCGTTCCATGCCAGCTGCAGCGGGTTGGCGCCGAGGGCGAGGGAGTAGTAGAGGACCACCACCGCCACCGGCAACAGGGTCAACGCCACCAGCGTCCGCGCCGCCGACTGGCGCACCCGGACCTCGGGCGCGGCGAGCAGCATCCAGCCGTGGAGCACGGGCAGCAGTAGGGCCGCGGCGAACGGATTGAACACCCAGACCAGGGCGACGGTCACCGCCAGCACCAGCGAGAGGGCAGCCGCCGCACCCGGAGAGCTGGGCTCCCCATCCACGCGCGCCCATCTGAGGACCGCCGGCCGCACGACCAGCGCGCCGACCACGCCCGCCAGCGCCACCGCGGCGAGGGCAACGACCGCCGCTGCGCCCAGGGGAACCACTCCCACCGGCGCGGCGGCCGGCGGCGGGCTGGGAATCAGGCCGACCAGCGCCAGCAGCCATGCGAATGCCAGCGCGCATACCAGCGGAAGGCCGCCCGCCAGCACCCAAGCGATCCACCTGCCCACCGGCTGACGGCGCCGGCGGACCCGGGCGAAGCCGTCGATCGCCGCCAGCAGGCCCGGCAGGATCAGGGCTCCCACCAGCAGTCGCACCGCCCACCCCGGCAGCAGCTTGTGGAAGGCGGAGATCTCCGCGCGGGGGGCCGGGGGGGCGGTGACGCGCGCGTCGAGCGCGGTGATGCTGCGCAGCGCCGCCCTGCCGAACGCGCCGAGGCGTCCGCGCTCGACCGCGGTGGCGTCGCCGGGGCCGCGCTCCCCGCTCACCGACAGCAGGACCGCCGGGAATCCCCGGGCGCCGATCTCGCCCTGCTCTCCGACCGTGAGCGGGAACGCCAGGCGGGAGAACTGCGCGATGAGCCCCGACTCGACGGGCCGAAGACCGGTCTCGAGCTGCACGGCCGCCTGGACCGTCGCCCGCAGGGCCGTCGGGGCGACCTGGTCGCCGTTCGACCACGGGACCACCACCGGCCGCCGCAGCCGGCGGCCGGCCAGGTCGCCCAGGACCAGGACCGCGTCGACGGGGCCGGTGAGGTGGCGGGCCGCCTCGGCGGCGCCGGCCGCCCCGCCGCTGCCGCCGCTGGTCGAGATGAGGACCAGTGTCTTGCGCAGGGTCCGGCCCGGGAACACCCGGGCCAGCTCGAGCAGGGCCGCGGTCCCGGACAGCTCGGCCGTGCCCGGCGTCGAGAGCGCGTCCCTATGGGCCACGACGACGATCTGGCGGCTCGACAGGCCGACGCGCCTCCCGACCACGGTCTCCAGCTGGCGCGATCCGGGCGCGGTGCGGGCGTTGAACCGCCGGATCGTCACCTGGAAGGCGTTGCGCCGCAGCTCGGCGGTCACGCGGCGGGCCAGCGCCCGGTCGCCGCGACCGCCGGGGGGGCGGGAACGATAGCCGGCTGCCAGCTCGCGAAGGACCTCCAACGACCGGGTCGCCGAGAAGGAGTCGGGCGGCAAGCCCGCGGTGAGCGCGCGAGGCGGGCTCTGGATCGAGAACGCCGCGATCACGAGCGCGACCAGCGCTGGGACCAGCGCCGCCCGGTAGATGCGCGGATCGAGCATCGCGGCGCAGGGTAATGACGCCCGAGGGCGGACGACCGGCAGGGCGTGCCGCGGCTCTAAGCTGTGCGCAGAAGCCGTGACCGAGGGTTCCGCGCGCATACTGCTCGTGGATGACGAGCAGCCGATCCAGACGCTCCTGTCCTATCCGCTGCGCAAGGACGGCTACGACGTGGTGCACGCCACCGACGGGCGTGAGGCCCTCGACCGCTTCGCCGAGCAGTCGTTCGACCTCGTGGTGCTCGACGTCATGCTGCCGCGGGTCGACGGCCTCGAGGTCTGCCGGCGCCTACGCGCGCGCAGCGCGGTGCCGATCATCATGCTGACCGCCAAGTCCGAGGAGATCGACAAGGTCGTGGGCCTGGAGCTGGGGGCCGACGACTACATAACCAAGCCGTTCTCGCTGCACGAGTTCCGGTCGCGGGTGAAGGCAGCGCTGCGTCGGGCCGAGATGGCCACCGCGTCCCAGGACGGCGACCAGCCGCTGACCGCCGGCGACCTCCAGATCGACTTCGCCAAGCGCACGGTGCTTCTCGGCGGCCAGGAGGTCAAGCTCACGTTCGTGGAGTTCGAGGTGCTGGGCGGGCTGGCGCGCAACCCCGGGCGCGTGTTCACGCGCGAGCAGCTGCTGTCTCGCATCTGGGGCGACGCCGCGTACCGAGACCCCCGCACGATCGACGTCCACATCCGGCATCTGCGCGAGAAGCTGGAGCGCGACGCCAAGGAACCCGAGTACATCTTCACGGTCCGGGGGGTTGGCTACCGCTTCCGCGACCGCCGCCCCTCCTGACGATGCGCTCCCTCCGCAACCGCCTGGCGCTGATCTTCTTCGCGATCATGCTGACCGCGATCGCCGGCATCTACCTCTACGTCGCCCCACAGCTCGAGTCCAGCCTGCGCCAGCAGAAGCTGCGGGGCCTGGCCGCGTCGGCCGACGGCTACTCGGCGCCGCTGACCCGCTCGATCGGGACCAGCGTCGACAAGGCGGGGGTAACCCGCGCTGTCCGCCAGGCGGCTGACCGTTCCGGGGCGCGGGTCAGCCTGTTCGGGGTCTCGCAGGGCACCCAGGGCGTGCAGACCTATCCGATCGCCGACTCGACCGCCCGCAACGACACCGGCAACGCCGACTTCCCCGCCGCGCTGGAGGCGGCGCGCACCGGTCGGCCGACCAGCGCGACGGAGGCGACGACGACGGGACGCATCGGCGAGGCCGCGCGACCGCTGTTCTTCCGCGGCAGGGTGGCCCGGGTGGCGGTGTACTCCAGCCCGCTGGGCGAGGTGCAGCGCAACGTCGCGCTCATCCGTCGGCAGGTCGCGATCGCCGGCGGCGTCGCGCTGGGCTTCGCCCTGCTCGCGGGCTACATGGTCGCCCGCGCCCTGTCGCGCCGAGTCAAGCGCCTCGAGAAGGCGGCCGAGGAGGTCGCGGGCGGGAAGTTCAATCCCATCCCCGTCGACTCCGACGACGAGCTCGGGCAGCTGGCGCGGGCGTTCAACGAGATGCAGCGTCAGCTCGCGCAGCTCGACAGCGCGCGCAAGCGGTTCATCGCCACGGCGTCGCACGAGCTCCGAACGCCCATCTTCTCGCTGGGCGGCTTCGTGGAGCTGCTCCAGGGCGAGGAGCTCGATGAGGAGACCCGCCAGCAGTTCCTGGATCAGATCCGCGAGCAGCTCGACCGGCTGCGCAAGCTGACCACCGAGCTGCTGGACCTCTCCAAGCTGGAGGCGGGCTCGCTGGAGCTGCATCGCGAGGCGACCGACCTCGGGGAGGTCGCCCGCAAGGTCACCGCGGAGTTCACCCCCGCCCTGGCGCAGCACGACTCCCACCTGCAGCTGCGGCTCGAGCGGTCGCCGATCCGGACGGTGTGCGACCGCGAGCGGCTGGCCCAGATCATGCGCATCCTGATCGACAACGCGCTCGCGCACACTCCGGACGGAACCCAGATACGGGTCACCGCCGTCCAGGCCAACGGCACCGTCAGCCTCGCGGTCCGCGACGACGGGCGGGGCATCCGCCGCGACGTGCTGCCGCGGGTGTTCGAGCCGTTCTTCAGCTCGGGCGACGCGCAGGGGTCAGGGCTCGGGCTGGCGATCGCCCGGGAGCTGGCCGAGCAGATGGACGGACGCCTGCGAGTCGACTCGGTGCCGGGGCGCACGACCTTCACCCTCGAGCTGCCGACATGAGCCGCGGTCGCACGTGCGCGCTCGTCGCGGCGGCGGTGTTCGCGGCGGCGGTGTTCGCGGCGGCGGCGCCGGGTTGCGGAGAGGGCCGGGAGGCGGCCAGGACCGCGCCAGCGCCGACCTCCACCCGGCCCGCCCCGACGACTCGCGTCGAGGTGATCGGGGGACTCGCGGGCGGGCGCTTCGACCCCGCCGCGATCTATCTCCGGGAGGCGCCGGGAGTGGTCACGGTGATCAGCGAATTCGGGGCCGGGGAGCTGCCGGAGGAGCTCGGCGGCGGCGGGGCTCGCGGGCTGGGCTCGGGATTCGTGATCGACGGCCATGGCGAGATCGCGACCAACGCCCACGTGGTGTCGGTGGGCGCAGGCGGGCGCCGCGCCCGAGCCGTCTACGTCCAGTTCGGGGACCGCAACCAGGTGCCGGCTCGAATCGTCGGCGTCGACCCCAACTCGGACGTCGCCCTGCTGAAGGTAGATCCCGCGGGCCTGAGGCTGCGCCCGCTTCCCCTCGGGGCGAACGCCCATCTGACGGTCGGCGCCCCGGTGGCCGCGATCGGAAGCCCGTTCGGAGAGCCCCAGTCGCTGTCGGTCGGCGTGATCTCGGCGCTGCACCGCTCGATCCAGTCGCTCACCGACTTCCAGATATCGGACGCCATCCAGACCGACGCCGCCATCAATCGGGGCAACTCGGGCGGTCCGCTGGTCGACGCCCACGGCCGGGTGATCGGGATCAACTCCCAGATCAGCTCGACCGGCGGGGGCGGTGAGGGCGTCGGCTACGCGGTGCCCGTCGACACGGTGAAGCGCTCGCTGGCGCAGCTGCGCCGATACGGCCGCGTGTCCTACGCGTACATCGGGGTGGCGTCGGTCGTCCTTTACCCCCAGCTGGCGCGTCGCCTCGGGCTCCCGGTCGACCGCGGGGCTTACGTGCAGTCGGTCAATCCCGGCAGTCCGGCGGCGCGGGCCGGGCTGCGCGGGGGCTCGCGCTCGATGGCCTTCCAGGCCGAGCGGTTCCGGGTCGGCGGCGACGTCATCACCCGCGTGGACGGTCGGACGATCCGCGACGAGTCGGACCTGGCCCGCGCGGTCGAGGCCCGCCGCCCGGGCCAGACCGTGACCGTGCAGGTCTATCGCGGCGGCCGGCGGCTGGACGTGCGGCTCACGCTGGCCGAGCGCCCGGCCAACGTGCGGCGGGCCCGTCCCTGATCCGGGCGCGGCCGGTGCAGCCGGCGTCGGCGCGTCCCGCGAACGCCGACCGCCCTCGGTAGGAAGATGGCGAGCGCCGCGAGGCATGGCGGTACAGTGGCCGCCGCGATAATTCGAAGGGAGCCGGCTTGCTCCAGCCCGTCGCCGTAGGTCAGAAGAACCTGGCCGACTACACGCACATCGTCGGCTGGCCGCTGGTCGACGAGGTGCGCAAGCTGGCGGAGCCCCTTCGGGGGCGGAAGGTGCTTCACCTCTCGGCCACCGCGTTCGGTGGCGGGGTGTCGGAGATCCTCTACACCCTGGTGCCGCTCATGCGCGACGTCGGGATCGACACCGAGTGGCAGGTCATCTACGGACGCGAGGAGTTCTTCAACGCCACCAAGCTGATGCACAACGCCCTTCAGGGCAGCCCCCGGGACCTCGGCGAGGAGGAGTGGCAGATCTGGCGCCAGTACAACGAGATGAACGCCCGCGAGCTGGCCGACGGATGGGACGTGTGCATCGTCCACGACCCCCAGCCCGCGGCCATCCACACGCTGGTGCCCGAGAAGGCCCGCCGCTGGGCGTGGCGCTGCCACATCGACCTCTCCACTCCCAACCAGGCCACCCTGGGCCGGCTGCTCGAGCATCTGGAGAGCTATCCCACGACGCTGTTTCACATGCGCGGGTACGTGCCCGCCGGAATGAACGGCCACGTCCACATCGTTCCGCCCGCGATCGACCCGCTGGCGCCCAAGAACATGGCGCTGTCGCCCGACGACGCGGTCTTCGTCTGCAACCAGTTCGGCCTCGACGTCGACCGTCCCCTGATCTGCCAGGTATCGCGCTTCGACCCGTGGAAGGACCCGATCGGCGTGATCGACGCCTACCGCCTGGTCAAGGACGAGTTTCCCGAGGTTCAGCTCGCGCTGGTCGGCTCGATGGCCTCCGATGACCCGGAGGGGTGGAACTACTTCAACGAGACGGTCGCGCACGCCGAGGGCGACCCGGACGTGCACATCCTCAACAACTTCAACAACGTCGGCGCGGTGGAGGTCAATGCCTTCCAGTCACACGCCGACGTCCTGATCCAGAAGTCGAGGCGGGAGGGTTTCGGGCTGACCGTCTCGGAGGCGATATGGAAGGCGAAGCCGTTCATCGGCGGGCGGGTCGGCGGCATCCCGATTCAGGTGCGGGATGGCGAGACCGGCTACCTGGTGGACACCGTCGAGGAGTGCGCCCAGCGAATCGCCGATGTCCTCCGCGACCCGGCTCTGGGCAAGGACCTCGGCCGTCGCGGGAAGGAGTACGTTCGCGCCCACTTCCTGATGCCCCGACTGCTGCGCGACTGGCTGCGGGTCATGCTTCAGATGTCGGCGTAGTTGAATTGAACGACGACGAGTCCTAGCGTCGCGCGCCCATGAGCAACGCATCCCCACCACTCGTGCTGGTCTCCAACCGCGGTCCGGTCACCTTCGAGGAGGACGGCGTCTCGCGGGGAGGCGGGGGTCTGGTGACCGCGCTCACCGGCCTCGCCTCTCACCGCGACGCGGTGTGGGTCGCCTCGGCGATGACCGAGCACGACTCCCGGGTTGCTCGTGAGCACGGCGGCCGACCGTTCACGGTCCGGTCTCCGGCCGGCGGCGAGTACCAGATCAAGTTCGTCGACTCCGACCCCGAGGCCTACGAGCGCTTCTACTCGATCTTCGCCAATCCCATCCTATGGTTCATTCAGCACTACCTGTGGGACCTCTCCAACGCGCCGGACATCCGACGTCACGAGGTCGAGGCGTTCGAGTTCGGCTACAACGTCGTCAACGAGGACCTGGCTCGCGCGGTGCTCGAGGAGATCGAGAGCACCGAGCAGCCGGTGGTCATGGTCCACGACTACCACCTCTACACGCTCCCGGCGCTCGTCCGCCGGGCGCGTCCAGACGCCTTCCTGCACCACTTCGTCCACATCCCGTGGACCCAGCCGGACTCCTGGCGGGTGCTTCCGCGCCTGATCCGCGAGGAGATCTACGACGGCCTGCTGGCGAACGACATCGTCGGTTTCCACACCCGCGCCTACCGCAACAGCTTCCTGCAGTGCTGCCGCGACCTGCTCGACTACGAGATCGATCCCGACGAGGGGATCGTCTTCTGCCGGGACCGGGAGGTCTGGGTCCGGGCGTATCCGCTGCCGATCGACTACGAGGCCACCCGCGCGGTGGCGCGGCGCGACCGCGTCGCCGCCTGCGAGCAGGAGCTGCTGCGCCGGCGCCGTGACCACCTGATCCTGCGAGTGGACCGCGCCGATCTGTCCAAGAACGTCCTGCGCGGGTTCACCGCCTTCGACATCTTCCTTGAGCAGCATCCCGAGTTCGCCGAGCGGGTCACGTTCCTCGCCCAGCTCATGCCGTCAAGAACCGATGTGCCGGAGTACGCCGAGTACCTCGAGCGCATCGAGGCGCTGGTAGCCGTGGTCAACCACCGCCACGGCACCCCGGACTGGATGCCGATCCAGCTCAAGCTGCGCGACGACCTCGAGGAGGCGGTCGCGGCCTACAAGCATTACGACGTGCTGCTGGTCAACGCCATGTTCGATGGAATGAACCTGGTGGCCAAGGAGGGTCCGCTGGTCAACGAGCGCGACGGCGTCTCGATCCTCTCGGAGAACACCGGGGCCCACGAGGAGCTCAGCGAGTTCGCGGTGTCGGTCAACCCGTTCGACGTGCAGGAGCTGGCCGACTCCATACACGCCTCGCTCACGATGGCGCCCGAGGAGCGCGCGCGGCGGGCGCGGGGGCTAAAGCGCATCGTCACGGCCCGCGACCCGGGCGACTGGGTCGACGAACAGCTGGCCGATATCCGCCAGAAGGAACGCGTCGACGCGCGCACCGCCACCGCGGGGCGCCGGAGCGGCTGAGCCACCGGGTCACCCGGGCGCGAACTCGCCCGGGGACCTCGAAGGAGGGGCTGGATCGCGACGCGGTGAGGCGGCAGCGGTACGCGACGGCGTGGACCGGACACGCGAACGGGGGTAGAGAGCCGAACGGCGGCGGTGCGACCGTCGGGGGCCGTTGCCGCCGGAGTGCCCGCCGCGCCGGCTCCGGCGGCGCGGCGTCGGAGCGCTCGGACTCGCGTGGTCGCTCGAATCGCCGCGCGAACCCCCGCGGCGGATCGAGTCGGAGCGCGGCTTGCGCCCGCGGCGCGACCCGCTGCGTCGCCTGCGGCCGGCCGAGCCAGTCGACCGTCTCGGGCGCGGCGCCGACGCCTTCGCCGCCGCCTCCGGCGCCGGGGACCCGGACGGAGAGGGGACGCCCGCGGCCCGCGGCGCCGGGGCCGGCGGGCTGCCGGCGGCGGCTGGCGAGGGTGGGAGCGCGGGCTCGCGCCCGCCCAGGCGCGGCCAGGCGACGACGAGGCCGCCGACCGCCAGCGCGGCGAGCGTCCATCCCACATTCGCCCACCGGATGCGGTCCCGCAACGGCTCGGGATCGTCGCGTAGCGCCCCCACTCGCCCGTGTAGACGGGCGGCCCGACGATTCGCCCCTCGATTGCTATGGTCCTGCGCCGCCCGAGTCCACCCGCCTTCGAGATGAGCCGCCTCTACGACCTCATGCTTCTGCTCGACTCCGACGCTCCCGGCGAGCGGCGCCAGGAGATCCTGCGTGACGTCGAGTCGGCGATCGCCTCGGGCGGTTCGCTGGAGGCCAAGCACGACTGGGGTGTCCGGCGCCTCTCGTACGAGATCGATCACCGCAGCGAGGCCGAGTACCACCTGTTCCAGTTCCGCGGCTCCCCCGAACTGCTCGAGTCGCTTCCCCGCGCGCTGAAGCTGATCGACGGAATCGTCCGGTTCCGGCTGATCAAGGTCAGGCCGGGGACGCCGCCGCCTCCCGCCGTCCGCTCCGAGGCGTCGGGCGAGCGGACGACCAGGTCGCCGGATGCCGCCGGGGCGACGGCCGCCGGCTGAGCTCCCGGCCAGCGCCCGGTTAGCCGCCGCATCGCGCGCCTCCAGCAACAGATCCGCGCAACGTGCGGCTGACCCGGTCGGCGCCGCCGCCCCCGTCCCTACACTCGGCCGATCACGCGCTCGGGCCAATCGGGCCGCCGGGCGCGGCGAGTTTTCCCGCCGTTGAAAGGAGCGCCGTGGCCGCCACCAACATCAATCGCGTCGTCGTAACCGGCAACCTCACGCGAGACCCCGAGCTGCGTTCGCTGCCCAGCGGAACCGCGGTCTGCAGCCTGCGAATCGCCTGCAACACCCGCCGCAAGGGCCAGAGCGGCGAGTGGGAGGACAAGCCCAACTACTTCGACGTCACCGTCTGGGGTGGTCAGGGCGAGAACTGCTCCCGCTATCTCTCCAAGGGCCGGCCGGTCGCGATCGACGGCCGCCTGGAGTGGCGCGAGTGGGAGTCGCAGGACGGCTCCAAGCGCCAGGCGGTGGAGATCGTCGCCGACTCGGTTCAGTTCCTGGGCAGCCGTGATGACGCCGGGACCGGCAACGGGTTCACGGCGCGCAGCGACGTCCCCGTCGACGAGCGCGACTTCCAGGCCGCACCGACCGGCGGAGGGACCGGCGACGACGACATTCCCTTCTGACCCGGGCGGGCGGCCGCCCTCGTGGTGGCCGTGGCCCGGGAGCCGGTCGCATTTGCCTCGCTAGACTGTCGCGCTCGGCGGGCGGCCTGGGGCCGGCCGTCGCCCCGACCAGGACTCCGACGTGGCCAAGCAACGCAATCGGCGGGTGACCCGCAGGCGGGACCGCAAAGGCGGCGCCGGCTCGACCCGGCGCAAGCCCTGTCCGTACTGCCGCGACAAGGTCGACCAGGTGGACTACAGGGACGTCGGCTCGCTGCGGCGGTTCATCTCGGACAAGGGCAAGATCCGTTCGCGCCGCATCACCGGCGCCTGCCGTCGCCACCAGAGTCAGATCGCCCGGGCGGTGAAACGGGCCCGCGAGCTGGCGCTGCTGCACTACGTGGCCGACGACCGCCGCTAGCCGGACGTGGCGCAGGCCATCCTCCTCCAGGACGTGGAGCGGCTCGGCGAGCGCGGAACGGTGGTGGACGTCTCGCCCGGGTACCTGCGCAATTACCTGGTTCCTCGCAAGCTGGCCCAGCCGGCGACGCCCGCCGCGCTGGAGGCGGCCCGGGCGCGCCATGAGGCCCAGGAGCGCGCGCACCAGGAGGCCGCGGAGCGGGCCCGGGAGACCGCCGCCCTTCTGACCAAGACGGTGCTCACCATTCCCGCCCAGGCCGGCGAGGACGGTCGTCTGTTCGGTTCGGTCACGGCTCAAGACGTCGCCGACGCGATCCGCGAGGCCCGTGGCCTGCGGGTCGACCGCCGCCGCGTCCACCTCGAGGATCCGATTCGCCACGTCGGGACCCACATGGTCGTGGTCGACGTCACCGACGGGGTGACGGCCTCGGTCAAGACGATGGTCGTCGCCCGCTGAGCGGCTTCTCGGGCTCGTACTGCGTCGCCTCCGCGGCGCTCCTGAAAAAGATCGGCAACTAGCGGGAAGGCCCGCCGCCGGCCGCCGGGCACGGATCTAAATTCCTGCGTCGATGCCCTGCGCTCTCGCGATCCATCCGTCCCGTGGCCACCGCTGAGCGCGTAGGGCCGCTGCCGCCGCCGCACAACCTCGAGGCGGAGCAGTCGGTCCTCGGGGCGATCCTGATCAGCGACCGGGCGCTGTATCCGGTTGCGGTCGAGGATCGCCTGAGACCGGAGGACTTCTACCGCGAGCAGCACCGGATCATCTACCGAGCCATGCTCGACCTGCAGGAGCAGGGCGAGCCGATCGATCTGGTGACGCTGACCGAGCATCTGCGCGAGCGCGGCCGCCTGGAGGAGGCCGGCGGCGAGGCGGCGTTGCATGCGCTGACCGCCAGCGTGCCCGCGGTCGGGCACGTGCGCCACTACGCCCAGATCGTGCAGGACAACGCGATGGAGCGGGCGGTGCTCGGCGCCTGCTACGACATCCAGTCGAGCGTCCTGCAGCGGGCGGCGAGTCCCCGCGAGCTGGTCGAGCAGGCCGAGCGGGCGATCCTGGAGGTGGCGCACGACGGGCGCCGGCAGGACTTCCGCATCCTGGGCGACGTCCTCGACGTCGAGCTGGACAAGCTGCACCGGCTCTCCAAGGAGGGCACCGCCCTCACCGGCACGGCCTCAGGGTTCAAGGATCTCGACGAGCTCACCGGCGGCTTCCAGCCGGGCAACCTGATCGTGATCGCCGCTCGACCCGGCATGGGCAAGAGCGCGCTGGTCACCAACATCGCCGAGAATGCCGCGATCGACCACAACCGCGCCGTAGCGCTGTTCTCGCTGGAGATGTCCGAGGCAGAGCTGGCCCAGCGCTTCATCGCCTCCCAGGCGCGGATCAAGGGGGACGAGCTGCGCAAGGGTCGGGTGGCCGAAAACCGCTGGCCCAAGATCCTCCAGGCCAGTCAGCGCCTGTCCCAGGCGCGGCTGTTCGTCGACGACACCAGCGATCTCGGGATCCTCGAGATCCGGGCCAAGGCACGGCGCCTGCACACCCGGGAGGCCGGCGGGCTGGGGCTGGTGATTGTCGACTATCTCCAGCTGATGCGCGCCGACGGGCGGACGGACAACCGGGCCGAGCAGGTCGGTCAGATGAGCCGGGGGCTGAAGATCCTGGCCCGCGAGCTCGACGTTCCGGTCATCGCGTTGTCCCAGCTCAACCGCAACGTCGAGCAGCGCGGCGGCGACAAGCGCCCCCTGCTGTCCGACCTTCGCGAGTCCGGCTCCATCGAGCAAGATTCGGACCTCGTGATGTTCATCTACCGTGATGAGTACTACAACCGGGACGAGTCGGAGCACGAGGGGGAGGCCGAGCTCATCCTGGCCAAGCACCGCAACGGGCCGCTGGGCAAGGTGACGCTGACCTTCCGCAGCGAGTACCCCAAGTTCATGAACTTCGTCGATCCCGGCCGCTTCGAGACATGACGCCCCGCTGTCCCTACGAGGTCTGCGACGGCAGCGGCTTCGTGGTCGACGAGGAGACCAACACCGCGCGACCCTGCCGCTGCCGCCCCCAGCGCATCGGCCGGGCCCGGGCGCGGAGCCTGTCCGCGGTGATCCCGCGCCGCTTCCAGGGCGTTTCCTTCGAGCGCTCGCCGGTGG
Source organism: Solirubrobacteraceae bacterium (assembly GCA_036257715.1). Taxonomy (GTDB): domain Bacteria; phylum Actinomycetota; class Thermoleophilia; order Solirubrobacterales; family Solirubrobacteraceae; genus DATAEY01. Next base: position 17,123 of record DATAEY010000013.1, read on the forward strand.
CCGACATGGACCCTTCGGTCGTCCGAGACGTCCGGCGGTTCGTCGACGACATCGACGCCAACCTCGAGCAGGGTCGGGGGCTGTGGTTCATGGGCGACGTAGGCACCGGCAAGACCACGCTGGCGATGCTGGTCTCCAAGACCGCGCTGGACGCCGGGCGCTCGGTCGCCATCTACTCGCTGCCGCGCCTGCTGGCCGAGATCCGCAAGACCTTCGAGGAGCGCTCCGAGCAGTCGTACCTGGAGCTGCTGGACCGTCTCGCCGCCGTCGACCTGCTGCACATCGACGACCTCGGCGCCGAGAGGACCAGCGAATGGGTGCTCGAGCAGCTCTACTCGATCATCAACGCCCGCTACGAGGACCGGCGCTCGCTGGTCGTGACCACCAATCTGGGCCACGAGGAGCTTCGCGAGCAGATCATGCCCCGGACGGTCTCGCGGCTGGTCGAGATGTGCGGCGACCCCCTGCCGCTCTACGGCCACGACCGCCGCATGGAGGTGCGCTCCGCCTGAGCGGCGCTCGGGCGGAGTGCGGTCCAGCCCGGATCCTCCCCGTAGACTGGAACCGATGCCTGCGACCGTGATCGTCGGCGCCCAGTGGGGCGACGAGGGGAAGGGGAAGGTCACCGATCTGCTCGCCGAGCGGGCGGACGCGGTTATCCGCTTCCAGGGCGGCAACAACGCCGGCCACACGATCGTCCGCGACGGCCAGCAGTTCAAGCTCCACCTGATCCCGTCGGGAATCCTCCACGCCAACAAGATGTGCGTGATCGGCAACGGGGTGGTGATCGACCCCAAGGTGCTGACCGAGGAGATCGAGGGACTGCGCCGCCGCGGGGTCGACCTGGGAGGCCTGCGGATCTCCGCCAACGCCCATCTGATCATGCCCTACCACCTGCTGCTCGACCTGGCCGGCGAGCAGAAGCTGGGACGGCTCGAGATCGGCACCACGCGCAGGGGGATCGGACCCTGCTACGCCGACAAGGCAGCGAGGCTGGGGATCCGGATGCAGGACGTCCTGGACGAGAAGATCCTCAAGAAGAAGATCACCGCCGCTCTGGAGCCCAAGCGCCTGGCGCTGCGCCCGCACGCCAAGGACCCGCGCCTCGACCTCCACGCCATGGTGGAGGACTACGTCACGTACGGTCACCGGCTCGAGCCCTACATCGCCGACACCGCCAAGCTGGTGTGGGAGCTGCTCGACCGCGGCGGCAGCGTCATCTTCGAGGGCGCGCAGGGCGCCCTGCTGGACATCGACCACGGGACCTATCCGTTCGTCACCTCGTCCAATCCGGTCGCCGGCGCCGCCTGCATCGGAAGCGGCGTCGGGCCGAAGGACATCGACGAGGTGTGGGGCGTGACCAAGGCCTACACGACCCGCGTCGGCGCGGGCCCGTTCCCGACGGAGCTGGATGGCGCGCTCGCAGACGAGTTCCGCGAGCGTGGCGGCGAGTACGGGACCACGACCGGACGCTCCCGGCGCGTGGGCTGGCTGGACCTCGTGGCGCTGCGCTATGCCGCGCGGCTGAACTCGCTCACCGCTCTGGTGGTGACCAAGCTCGACGTGCTGACCGGCCTCGAGCGGCTGTCGGTGTGCACGTCCTACCGAGGTGTGGAGGGCGCCGAGTTCGACAGCTTCCCCTATCACCAGTCGGTGCTCCACCACTCGCGTGCCGAGTACGAGGAGCACCCCGGCTGGACCGTGCCGATCGAGGGCTGCCGCGCTCCGGAGGAGCTGCCGGCCGCGGCGCGCGCCTACGTCGAGCGAATCGCCGAGTTCACCGGTGTCCCGGTGGTGCTGGTCGGGGTGGGCCCGGGGCGCGACCAGGTGGTGTGGCTCGATCCGGACACTGCCCCCAACGCCCCGCGGCGCTCGGCCCTGCCGGCGGCTTGAGGCCTCGGCCGCGGGGCCGGCGGTCAGTCGGTCGTCACTATCAGCGCGCGGCTGGAGCGCTCGACCCGCTGTGGGGCAGCACGCGCGCCTCGCCGCGGCGCAGGGTCCGTCGCACCACCGCCATCGCCCCGAGCAGGCCGATCGCCGCCAGCGTGATCTGGACCGAAAGGATGCCCTCCTCGCTCCAGTAGACGTCCTCCAGCTGCAGCAGCAGCGCCGACTCGTCGAGCGTGAGCGCCCCGCCCGCGCCGAACGCGATCGCCAGCCACCGCTCGAGCGACTCGTTCTCGGTGATCAGGGCGGTGCCGCCGGCGAGCAGGGCGATCGCGATTCCCGGGACGAAGTGGTGGATGTGGCGAGGCCCGACGACGAGCTCGCGAAACGGGCCGAACTGCCCGCGCCAGCGGATCAGCCAGGTGCT
>DATAEY010000014.1:0-5749 GCA_036257715.1 Solirubrobacteraceae bacterium
CAGTCCCACGGCTCGCACAACATCCGCGCCCCGGGCGCGATCGGCGCGTCGGCCACCCCGTCGCGAGTGTTCAAGGGCCTGCGCGGGCCGGGCCGGCTGGGCGGCAGGCGCGTCACCCAGCGCGGCCTGAGCGTCGCCCGCGTGATCCCCGAGGACAACCTGCTGCTGGTTCGCGGGGCGGTGCCGGGGCCCCCCGGGGCCACCGTGGAGGTGCGCAGCGATGGCTAAGGCGCCCTTGGTGGGCGGGCAGGGTGGGGTCGAGCTGGACCCCGAGACGTTCGAGGCGCCCTTCAACGAGGCGCTCGTCCACGAGTGCGTGCGCGCCGAGCTCAACGCCACCCGCAGGGGGACCGCGTCCACGCGCACCCGCGGCCAGGTCCGGGGCGGCGGCGCCAAGCCGTGGCGCCAGAAGGGGACCGGTCGCTCGCGCGCCGGTTCGATCCGCTCCCCCCTGTGGACCGGCGGCGGCACCGCGTTCGGCCCCTCGCCGCGGCGCTACACCCTCAAGGTCAACCGCAAGGCCCGCCGGGCGGCGCTGCGCAGCGCGCTGTCGCTGCACGCCGGCCGGGGCTCCATCGCCGTGGTCGATGCGGGCGCGTTCCGGTCGCCCTCCACCAGGCAGGCCGCGGGCGCCCTGGCGAAGTGGAGCGGGCCACGGCCGACCCTGGTCGCGCTGGCGGACGACGAGGTGGCCGCCGCCAAGTCGTTCCGCAACCTCGCCGGCACGCGCGTCCTGCCGGTGGACGCGGTCGGGGTCGCCGACCTGGTCGCGGCCGCGTCGGTGCTCGTCTCTGAGGCCGCCCTGGACGCCCTGATCGCCCGGGGCAAGGGCGGACGGCGAGAGACGGCCGAGGAGGCGGCGTGATGGAGCCGGCGCAGGTGATCATCCGCCCCCTGGTTTCGGAGAAGACCTACGTGCTGGCGTCGACCGGCAAGTACACGTTCCGGGTGCATCCCAACGCCCACAAGACTCAGATCCGCCAGGCGATCGAGTCGCTGTTCGGGGTGACGGTGACGGACGTGCGGACCATGTCGGTCAAGTCCAAGCCCAAGCGCCGCGGGTATACCGCGGGCCGCACCCGGCAATGGAAGAAGGCGATCGTCCAGGTGAGCCCTGGCCAGGAGATCCCGATCTTCCAGGGCCTGGAGGAGGGCGCCTGAGCCATGGCGATCCGCAAGCCCAAGCCGACCAGCCCGGGGCGGCGATTCGCGACCTACCCCGACTACAGCGAGCTCACCCGCGACGAGCCGGAGAAGACGCTGACCGAGGGGATCAAGAGGTCCGGCGGGCGCAACGTCCACGGTCGCAAGACCTCCCGTCATCGTGGCGGCGGCGCCAAGCGGCTGTACCGCAAGATCGACTTCAAGCGCCGCAAGGACGGCATACCGGCGCGGGTGGCCTCGATCGAGTACGACCCCAACCGCTCCGCGTACATAGCCCTGCTGCACTACGCCGACGGCGAGAAGCGCTACATCCTCGCCCCCCAGCGGCTGCGCGTGGGGGCGACCGTGTCCTCTGGGCCAGGCGCCGAGGTGGCGGTCGGGAACTGCCTGCCGCTGGCGAGCATGCCGATCGGGACCGTGGTCCACAACGTCGAGCTCGAGCCCGGTCGGGGGGGACAGGTCGGGCGCGCCGCCGGGACCGGCATCCAGCTGATGGCCAAGGAGGGAGGCATGGTAACCCTGCGGCTGCCCTCGGGAGAGATGCGGATGGTCCGGGCCGACTGCCGGGCGACCGTCGGCACGATCGGCAACGCCGACCACCAGAACGTCAAGATCGGCAAGGCCGGGCGCGGGCGCCACCTGGGGGTTCGCCCGCAGACGCGGGGGACGGCCATGAACCCGGTGGACCATCCCCATGGCGGCGGCGAGGGCTCGACCACCCCGGGTCGCCATCCGGTCACGCCCTGGGGGGTCCCCACCCTCGGGTACCGGACGCGCAAGAAGCGCAAGCGGTCCGACCGCTACATCGTCAGGGGCCGGCGGAGGGGCAAGAAGAGATGAGTCGCTCCAGCAAGAAGGGGCCATGGATCGAGGAGCGGCTGCTGTCGCGGATCGAGGCCATGAACGCCTCGGGCAACAAGCAGATGGTCAAGACCTGGTCGCGAGCGTCCACGATCTTCCCGGAGATGGTGGGCCATACGATTGCCGTGCACGACGGGCAGAAGCACGTGCCGGTGTTCGTGACCGAGGCGATGGTCGGCCACAAGCTCGGCGAGTTCGCCCCGACACGGCGCTACCGCGGCCATGCGTCATCGGGGAGGGTGAGGTCGTGACCGACGAGCAGCAGCCGAACAAGGGCGCCGATCAGTCCGGGCGCCGGCGCCGCCGCGGCGCCGCCGAGCCGCAGGCGCCTGCGCAGTCCCGGCCGTCCGGGCGCCGCGCCGAGGCGGATGCGGCCGCCCGGCCCCCGGTGGTGCGCGCGCAGGCCAAGTACGTGCGCTCGTCGCCGCGCAAGGCACGCCTGGTCAGCGAGCACCTGCGGGGCAAGACGGTCGACGAGGCCCGCGCGATTCTCGCCTTCACCCCCCGGGCGGTGGCGCGCGACTGGAGCAAGCTGCTGGACTCGGCGGTGGCCAACGCCGAGCACAACCACGAGCTGGTCGGCGAGGACCTGCGCATCCGGGACGTGTACGCCGACGAAGGCCCAACGCTGCGGCGCTACCGCCCGCGCGCGATGGGCCGGGCCACCCGCATCCGCAAGCGCACGGCCCACCTGACGATCACGCTGACGCCGAAGAGGAGCACCTAGCCGCCATGGGCCAGAAAGTCCATCCCGAGTCGATGCGCGTGGGCTACATCCACGACTGGAAGTCGAACTGGTTCCACGAGCGCAACTTCGCCGACTACCTGGACGAGGACACCAGGATTCGCCGCCACATCACCGGCAAGCTGGCTCACGCCGGCCTGTCCGACATCACGATCCGCAAGGACGCCAACGAGGTGGAGGTCAACATCCACACCGCGCGTCCGGGCATCGTGATCGGCAAGTCCGGGACCGAGGTGGACGCGCTGCGCCGCGACCTGCATCGGATGACCCGCAAGCAGATCAAGGTCAACATCCTGGAGATCAAGCGCCCCGAGCTCGACGCGGCCCTGGTGGCGCAGTCGATCGGCGAGCAGCTGCAGAACCGGGTCGCCTTCCGCCGCGCCATGAAGCGCGCGCTGACCTCCGCCATGCGGTCGGGCGCCAAGGGGGTGAAGGTGCAGGTCTCGGGACGCCTGGGTGGGGCCGAGATGGCGCGCACCGAGGGCTACTCGGACGGGCGCGTGCCGCTGCACACGCTGCGGGCCGACATCGACTACGGCTTCTACGAGGCGCGGACCACGTTCGGGCGGATCGGGGTCAAGTGCTGGATCAACAAGGGCGAGATCATGCCCGAGGGCGTCGGATCGGACCTGACCGACGTCAACGCGCCGCCCCCGGGCGGTGAGCGCGGCGGCAGGGGCCGGGGCGACGGCGGCCGCGGCCGGGGCGACGGCGGCCGCGGTCGGGGCGACGGCGGCCGCGGCGCCCGCCGGGAAGGCGGCCGCGGCGGGCCACGGGACCGGCAGGCGGCGGCGCGCCCAGCCGCGCCGGCCGCGCCCGACGGGGAGGCGGCGAGCTGATGCTCCAGCCCAAGCGGGTCAAGCACCGCAAGCAGCATCGCGGACGCATGGGCGGATACGCCCGCGGCGGCGTGCGCGTGCAGTTCGGCGACTACGGGCTCAAGGCGCTCGAGGGCGGCTGGGTGAGCAATCGCCAGATCGAGGCGGCCAGGATCGCCATGACCCGCAAGATCAAGCGCGGCGGCAAGGTGTGGATCAACATCTACCCGGACAAGCCGATCACCCAGAAGCCGGCCGAGACGCGCATGGGCTCGGGCAAGGGCAACCCCGAGGGCTGGGTGGCCGTGGTCAGGCCGGGCCGCGTGATGTTCGAGCTGGCCGGCGTGCCCGAGCCGCTGGCCCGCGAGGCGCTGCGACTCGCCGGGCACAAGCTGCCGGTCAAGACCAAGATCGTGCTCCGCGAGGCCGCCTGAGATGACCCAGGCCAGAGAGGTCCACGACATGAGCGACGACGCGCTGATCGAGCACGTCCGCACGTCGCGACAGGAGCTCTTCGGCCTGCGCTTCCGTCACGCGACCGGCGAGCTCGAGAACACCGCCAGCCTCCGCCGCGCCCGCCGCGACCTGGCCCGGGCGCTGACCGTCGCCCGGCTGCGGGGCATCGACCTCGAGCACGAGTTGAGGCGATAGGGATGCTCGAGAACCCGGAGCCGGAAGCGGTCGACCAGGAACCCGAGCCCCCCGCGCAGGAGCCGGACGACGCGATGTCCGACAAGCCTCAGGTGGAGGCCCAGGAGCAGCCGACGGAGTCCAAGGAGCAGCAGGCGGAGTCGGACGCCTCGATGTCCGCAGAGCCTCGGGAGACGCTGCACCCCAAGGACGCCCGGCGCCGCCGCCGCTCGACCCACACGGGCGAGCCCCGGCCGCCCCGGGCGCCCGAGGAGCGCCAGGCCGAACGCGACGCCGAGCGCGCGGCGCGGGCCCGGCGCCGGCGCGCCTACCGGGTCAGGGCCCGGGCCAAGGCGGCCGAGCGGCGGGCCGCCCGCGGCCCCAGCGAGCCGCCGACCCCGGCACGCCGCCCGACGGGCCGCCGCAAGGTCCGCCAGGGCGTGGTGGTGTCCGACCGCGCCGACAAGTCGATCACCGTGCGGGTGGACATCACCCGCCGCCACCGGCTCTACGAGAAGACCGTGCGCTCGTCGTCGACCCTTCACGCTCACGACGAGCGCAACGAGGCGCGAGCGGGCGACACCGTGCGCGTGATCGAGAGCCGACCCCTGTCGCGAACCAAGCGCTGGCGCCTGGTTGAGGTAGTGGTGCGTGCGCGATGATCCAGGACGAGACCCGTCTGCGCGTGGCCGACAACACCGGCGCGCGCGAGATCCTGTGCATACGCGTGCGGGGCGGCTCCCGCCGGCGCTACGCCGGGGTGGGCGACGTGATCGTCGGTACGGTCAAGCAGGCCAGCCCCCAGGGCTCGGTGAAGAAGGGCGAGGTCGTCAACGCGGTTGTGGTGCGCACCCGCAAGGCCTTCGGCCGCGACGACGGGACGTACATCGCCTTCGACGAGAATGCCGCCGTGCTGATCGACGCCCAGAACAATCCCCGCGGAACCCGGATCTTCGGGCCGGTCGCCCGCGAGCTGCGCGAGCGCAACTTCATGAAGATCGTCTCCCTCGCCCCGGAGGTGCTCTAGTCATGGCGTCCTCCTCGAAGATCCGCCGGGACGACACCGTGGTGGTCATCGCCGGCAAGGACCGGGGCAAGACCGGCCGTGTCCTGCGGATGGACCCGCGGCGCCAGCGCGTCTACGTCGAGGGGCTCAACCTGGTCAAGCGGCACGAGCGTCCGCGGCAGGTCGCCGGCGCCCAGCGCAGCGAGCAGGTGGGCGGCGTGATCGAGAAGGAGGGACCGATCCACGTCTCCAACGTGATGCTCATCGACCCCGAGGACAACCGGCCGACGCGGGTCGGCGTGGTGCGCGAGGAGGGCGCGCGGCGCCGGGTGACCAAGCGCTCGGGGACCAAGCTCGACTAGCCATGGCACGCCTGAAGGACCACTACGAGCGGGAGGTGCGCCCGGCGCTGATGCGGCGGTTCGGGTACTCCTCGCCGATGCAGGCGCCGCGCGTGGTCAAGGTGACCCTGAACATGGGGGTCGGCGAAGCCAAGCAGGACGCCACCACCCTGGAGGCCGCCTC
>DATAEY010000015.1:0-11836 GCA_036257715.1 Solirubrobacteraceae bacterium
ATCCAGCAGCTCGAGGGCCATGTCGTCGCCCCCCAGGTGTTTGGCCACTCGCTGCGGATCAACCCGCTGCTGGTGATCTTCGCGCTCCTGCTGGGCGCCCAGCTCTACGGGATCCTGGGAGCCTTCATCGCCCTTCCCCTCGCCGCGGTGGGCCGCGAGACGGTGCTCTACCTGCGCCGCCATCTCGTGCTGGAGCCCTGGGGGCGGACCGAGCCGGCGGCCCTGATCACTGACGGCGCTGGGGTGCCGGACGGTCCGCCGCCGGCCCCGTGCGGGCGGTGCGGAGCGGCGCCCGCGCCCGGCGACGCCTTCTGCCGCTCGTGCGGCGCGCCGCTGCGCCCGGCGGTCCCGGCCGGGGGGTAGCCTGCGCGCGATGGCCCGCGCGGAGATCGAAACCGCCCCGGCGTCCCGGCAGGCCTCTGCGGCTGCCGCCCGCGCTCCGGCCCTCGCGGCGCGGGGGCTGGGCAAGCACTACGGCGAGCGCGCCGCGCTGGTCGACGTCAGCTTCGAGGTGACGGTCGGCGAGCTGGTCGCGGTGATCGGCCCCAACGGCGCCGGCAAGACCACGCTGCTGTCGATCCTCGCGGGCATCCAGCCTCCCGACGAAGGGCAGATCGAGGTGCTCGATGGCGATGTCGGGTGGGTGCCCCAGCACGCCGGCGTCTACTCGAAGCTCTCGGTGGCCGAGAACCTCCGCCTGTTCGCCCGGCTCGAGCGCGTCGGCGATCCGGACGCGGTGGTGGCCAGGATGCTCGAGCAGACGGGCCTGGCCGATCGCGCGGGCGACGAGCTGTCGACCCTCTCGGGCGGCAACCGCCAGCGGGTAAACGTCGCCATCGGGCTGCTGGCGGATCCGGCCGTGCTGCTGGCGGACGAGCCCTCGTCGGCGTTGGACCCGCGCCAGCGCGAGCGCCTGTGGGAGTTCATCGCGCAGCGCCGCGCCGGGGGGACCACGGTCGTCTACTCGACCCACAACGTCCAGGAGGCCGAGCGCCACGCCGACCGGGTCCTGGTGCTTGCCGACGGCGAGCTCCTGTTCACGGGCACGCCGCGCGGGCTTGAGCTGGAGGTCGGCGGCTCGGATCTGGGGTTCGAGGCCGCCTTCGTGCGGTTGCTGCACGCGCACGGCCACTGAGGCCTCGGGCGGTGCGCTGGCTGCTGCTCAAGGACCTGCAGATCCTCCGCCGCTCTCCGCTGCTGGTGGCGCTGCTGGTGCTCTACCCGGTGGTCGTCTCGCTGCTGATCGGCTTCGCGCTCTCGCGAGGGCCCGACAAGCCGAGGGTCGCGTTCGTCAACCTGGTTCCCCCGTCGGCGAACACGATCAGCCTCGGCGGCGAGAACGTGGACGCCTCCCGCTACGCCAGCGAGCTGTTCAAGTCGATCGAGCCCGTCCGGCTGCACAGCCGCGAGGCGGCGATCCAGAAGGTGAGATCCGGCGACGCCCTGGCGGCGCTGATCATCCCCTCCGACATCACCCAGAAGCTCTCCACCGGGCTGGAGAGCGCCCAGGTCGAGGTCATCTACAACAACGAGGACCCGGTGAAGGGCCGCTACGTCGAGCAGATCATCAACTCCCGCCTGGCCGACGCCAATGCGGCCCTCTCGGACAAGTTCAAGGACATCGCCCTCCAGGACATCCGCCTGCTGCTGGACGGCGGCGACTTCGAGCTGCTCGGCCGCACGCTTCACATACTCGGGCTGCGCCGTACGGAGGCGATCCTCGCGGCCACGCTGAAGACGCTGCCCCCCGGGGCGAGCCAGCGCCGGCCGCTGACCGAGGTGAGGGACTTCGCCGGGCTTGCGGTGAGCAACCTCAACCTGGCCAACGACGTCCTGGCCACCGTCGCCCAGCCGGTCCAGGTCAAGCGCGTCGCGCTCAAGGGCGCCACCACGCCGCTGAGCTCGTTCGCGGTGGCCGTGGCCGTGGCGGTGTCGCTGATGTTCGTGACAGTGCTGCTGGCGTCCGGCATGCTGGCGCTCGAGCGCGAGGAGGGGGCGTTCACCCGGCTCGTGCGCGGCCTGGTCTCGCGGGCCGGCCTGCTGGCCGAGAAGATCGGCCTGGCGGCGGCCTGCGCCTTCCTGGTCGCGCTGGTGATGTTGTGCGGGATCGCGCTGCTGGCGGGGCTGCAGTGGAGCCGGTTCCCCCAGTGGCTGGTGGCGCTGGCCGCCGGGGCGGTGTCGTTCGCCGCCCTCGGCGTGGCGATCGGCGGACTGGCGCGCGAGGTGCGCGCGGCGTCGCTGCTGGGCTTCCTGCTCTCGCTGCCGCTCGCGTTCCTCGCGCTCGTCCCTAGCGGCGCGGTGTCGTCGGGCCTCTACGCCGTCATCCGGGTGGTCTGCGCCCTGTTCCCGTTCAAGCCCACCCTGCAGGCGCTGGACGGGGCTCTCAACGATGCCGGCGGACTCGGGCTGCCGGTGGTCCACCTGCTGGTGCTGACCGTCGCCTTCGCGTTGCTCGCGCGGCTGTCGCTGCGACGATTCGCGAGCTAGCGGTGGCCGCGGCTCGTCGCACCGTCGGCGCAGTGCTGCTCGGCATGCTGCTGGCCGAGACGCTGGTCAACCTCCTGACGTCCAGCGACTCGGGCGTCGACGTCTTCTTTTCCACCTGGGTGCACGTCGCGCTCGTCTTCGCCTCGGCCGCCGTGTGCCTGGCACGCGGCGCCAGTCAGGGCCGGCACGGTCGGGCCTGGATCTGCTTCGGGCTTGCGCTGGCGTCGTTCGGGGCCGGCGAGGCGATCTCGAGCTTCGTCTACAAGGACTCGATCCCGCTGCCGAGCACGGCTGACATCTTCTGGCTGCTCTGGTACCCGTTCGCGCTCGCCGGGCTGGTGTTGCTGCTGCTCGACCGGATCCCGCGGTTCGAGCTCCACCGCTGGATCGACGGTCTCGCGATCATGCTGCTGATCGCGATTCCGGGGGTCAGCCTGGTGCTCGAGCCGGCCGCCCACGAGGCGGTCGAGCAGGGGCTGCCGGAGTTGCTCAACTTCGCCTATCCGCTCGCCGACCTGCTGCTGATCGGGACGGTGGTCGGCGTCCTGCCGCTCACGGCGTGGCGGCCCGGCCGGGCGTGGATCCTGCTCGGCCTCGGGCTGCTCGTCCTGGCGCTGGCGGACGCCGTGTACTCGGTGCAGGCGGCGGCTCGGACCTACACGGGAGGGGTCTACGACTTCGTGTGGTCGGGCGCCGCGGTGATGATCGCGTTCGCCGCCTGGCAGCCCGACGAGCGGCCGGCCGAGATCCCGCCCGTGGTGGGGTGGCGCGCCATCGCGCTGCCGGTCGCCGTCCAGGTCATCGCCATCGGGATCCAGATCTACGCCTACTTCCACCACATCCCCGAGAGCGAGCGGCTGCTGACCGTGGCGGTGCTCGTCCTGGCGGTCATCCAGATCGTCGTCACGCGGCCTCGCGCGGCTCCTGCCGCCGGCGGTGGCTGACTCCCGCCGCTCGGGCGGCCCCAAGTATCCTGACCGTCGATGGCCTTCCCGCAAACGCGCCTTCGGCGCCTGCGCAAGTCCGGCGTCCTGCGCGAGCTGGTGCGAGAGACCGAGCTCGACGTGCGCCGGTTGGTCTACCCGATGTTCGTGGCGCTGGGAGTCGAGGGTCGCCAGCCGATCGACTCCATGCCCGGCATCTCTCGCCTGTCGATCTCGGCGGCGGTCGAGGAGGCGGCCGGGGCGGACGGGCTCGGCATCTCGGCCGTCCTGCTGTTCGGGATACCCGCCGCCAAGGACGCCGAGGGCTCCGGCGCGTGGGACGACGAGGGCGTGGTGCAGCTCGCCACGCGGGCGATCAAGGACGCGTGCCCAGACCTGCTGGTAATCACCGACGTCTGCCTGTGCGAGTACACCGACCATGGCCACTGCGGCCGCCTGCGCGACGACGGGACGGTCGACAATGACGCCAGCCTCGAGCTGCTGGCGCGCACCGCGGTCTCGCAGGCGCGCGCTGGGGCCGACGCAGTCGCCCCCAGCGACATGATGGACGGCCGGGTGGGAGCGCTCCGCGCCGAGCTTGACGCGGACGGGCTCACCGACACGCCGATCATCGCCTACTCGGCGAAGTTCGCGTCCGGGTTCTACGGTCCGTTCCGCGAGGCCGCCGGCTCGGCGCCGGCGTTCGGCGACCGGCGCTCCTACCAGATGGACCCCCCCAACGCGCGCGAGGCGGTGCGCGAGGCGCTGCTCGACGCCGAGGAGGGCGCCGACGTGGTGATGGTCAAGCCGGCGCTCCCATATCTCGACGTCATCGCCCGCGTGCGCGATGCGGTCCGCCTACCGGTGGCGGCCTACAACGTCAGCGGCGAGTACGCGATGGTCAAGGCGGCCGTCGCCGCCGGGTATCTCGACGAGCGTGCCGCGGTTCTCGAGGCGCTCACGGGGATCAGGCGCGCCGGCGCGGACGTCGTCGTCACCTATCACGCCAAGGACGTCGCGGCCTGGCTCCGCCAGGCCTGAACCACCGCGGCGTGCCGGCCAGGAGCCCATCGGCGGTCCCCAAGGTCCGCACGCGGCGTGGCGGCGCGGCGGTGGCGCTCGACGACCTGGACCGCAGGCTGCTCAACCTCATCCAGGGCCGCTTCCCGCTCGAGCCGCGGCCGTACGCAAGAATGGCCGCGCAGGCCGGCATCCATGAGGAAGAGGCGCTTCGACGAGTGGCGCGGCTGATCGAAGAGCGGATCATCCGTCAGGTCACCCCGATCTACGACACGCGGGCGCTGGGGTATCGGTCGATGCTGGTGGCGGCCAAGGTCGATCCGGAGTACCCGCACCGGGCGGCGCGGATCATCAGCTCGCACCCGGGCGTATCCCACAACTACCTGCGCAACCACGAGTTCAACCTGTGGTTCACGATCGCCGTCGAGGAGGACTCGGCGCTGGGGCTGGATGGGACCCTCGATCTCCTGCGCGATCTGACCGGGGCCGAGTCGGTGCGGCAGCTGCCCACGCTCAAGCTGTTCAAGATCCGGATGGACCTCGAGATGGAGGGCGGGACCGAAGCCCTGTCCGCGCCCGGCGTCGCCGAGGACCCCGCCGAGCTGGACAAGCAACCCTTCGACGGGTTCGACGTGGCGGTGATCCGCGCCACCCAGGGCGACCTGCCGGTCGTGCCCGAGCCCTACGCGCCCGCGGCCGACCGGCTCGGCGTGCCCACCGAGCGCCTGCTGGAGCACATGGCGGGCATGCGTGAGCGCGGGCTGCTGCGGCGAGTGGCAGGGATCCTCTACCACCGCCGCGCCGGCTTCTCGGCCAACGGCATGGGGGTGTGGAAGGTGGCCGAGGAGCGCATCTCCGACCTGGGACCCCGCATGGCCGCGTACCGCGGCATCTCGCACTGCTACCAGCGCCCGACCTATCCCGACTGGCCGTACTCGATCTTCACGATGGCCCACGGCCGCTCGCGCGAGGAGTGCGACGCGATCCTGGACTCGATCGCCGACCAGACCGGCATCCGGGAACGGGCGACGCTGTACTCCTCCACCGAGTACAAGAAGGTCCGCCTCCTGTACTTCACCGACGACTTCCGTCGCTGGGAGCGCGAGCACGCCTGAGGCGCGCGCGGTCGGCCGGGCGCCGCGGTCTCGCTGAGCGCGCGCCCGCCGGTGAGCCGGCCAGCGGACCCGCGCCGGATCCGCGAAGCTAGCGGCGATGGCGATGCCGCTCAATGACGCCGGGTCGGCGCGGCTCTACGCGCGCGCGACCCGCCTGCTGCCCGGCGGGGTCAACTCGCCGGTGCGAGCCATGCGCTCGATAGGCCGGGATCCGCTGTTCATCGAGCGGGGACAGGGAGCCGAGATCGTCGATGTGGACGGCAACCACTACCTGGACTGGGTGTGCTCGTGGGGGCCGCTGATCCACGGGCATGCGCCCGAGCGGGTGGTCGCCGCCATCTGCACGGCCGCGGAGCGAGGCACCAGCTACGGGGCGCCGACCGCCGTCGAGGTGGAGCTGGCGGCCGAGCTGGTGGAGCGGATGCCGTCGGTCGAGATGGTGCGCATGACCTCCTCGGGCACGGAGGCCGCAATGAGCGCGGTCCGGCTGGCGCGGGCCGTGACCGGCCGCGACCCGGTGCTCAAGTTCGCCGGCGCCTATCACGGGCACGTCGACGGGCTCCTGGCCGCCGCCGGCTCGGGCCTGGCTACGCAGGGGATACCGGCGAGCCCCGGCGTCCCCGCCCAGGTGGCCGCCCAGACCGTCGTGGCCGCCTGGAACGACACCTCGGCGCTCGAGGCGGCGGTGGACGAGCACGATCTGGCGGCGATCCTGGCCGAGCCCTACCCGGCGAACATGGGATTGGTCCCGCCGGATCCGGGCTTCCTGGAAGCGCTGCGGGCGGCGGCCGATGCCAACGGCTGCCTGCTGATCTTCGACGAGGTCATCTCCGGATTCCGGGTGGCCCGCGGCGGCGCGCAGGAGCTGACCGGCGTTCGCCCCGACCTGACTGTGATGGGGAAGGTCATCGGCGGCGGGCTTCCCGCCGCGGCGTTCGGCGGGCGGCGGGAGCTGATGGAGCGCGTGGCGCCGGCCGGCGACGTCTACCAGGCCGGGACCCTATCGGGCAACCCGCTGGCCGCCGCGGCCGGCGTCGCCACCCTGTCGTTGCTCGACGACGACGCGTACACCCGGCTCGAAGCGGTCACCGAGAGCCTGGCCGAGGGGCTGCGGGCGGCGGCCGGTGAGCGGCCGGTCCAGGTGCACAGCGCCACGGGACTGCTGACCGTCTTCTTCAGCTCGCGGCCGGTGCGGGACTACGACGGGGCTCGCGAGTGCGACCTCACGGGCCATGCCGCGTGGTGCAGGGCGCTGCTCGAGCACGGCGTCTATCCGCCTCCGTCCCAGTTCGAGGCGTGGTTTCCGTCGCTCGCCCACAGCGACCGGGACGTCGAGCGAACGGTCGCCGCCGCCGAGGCGGCGTTCGAACGCGTGCCATGAGCGGGGCATCGGGGAACGGGCTGCGCCGGCTGCAGCGAGAGCTGCGCGAGCACGGACCGCTCCTGGCCGAGGCGCTCCACGAGCCAGCCGCGCAGGAGAGCGGCGGCCCGGCGCGCCTGGCCGCCGCCGGCCCACGCGTCGACGGACGCCGGACGGAGTACGAGCTGCTGATCGACATGATCTACGAGGGCTACCGGCTCCACTACGAGCAGAGGGGGGCGCTGGTGCGCCCCGACGACCCTGACCTGGCGCTCCTGCTCGGCGACCAGCTCTACGCGCTCGGCTTGTCGCGGCTGGCCCAGATCGGCGACCTCGAGGCGGTGGGAGAGCTCGCCGACGTGATCTCGCTGGCCGCCCAGGCTCAGGCGGGCGGCGATCGCGACCTCGCCGGGGCGGTCTGGGAGGCGGGCGCGGTGGCGGTGGGCTGGGGTGCCAGCGAGCCCCATCGCCGGGCCAAGGCGCTGGCGCGCGCGGGCCGCCGGGACGCCGCGGGCGCCCTGCGCGCGGCGGCCCGCCAGGCCCGCGGCGGCGGGCCTCCCGGCGGCTGACTCCCAGCCGCAGGAGGGCCTCTTGTGCGGACCCCTCGCCGGGTTGACGGTACCCTTCGAGGCCCACTGAAATTGATCGCACTCCCCGGCCAGCCGTGCCCGAACCCCGCCCGGAACCACAGCCTCCCTACACCGCAGACCGGAACGTCCCGGGCGCGTTCGAGGGCGAGACGGTTACACGCCGGCGCTTCATGAGCGTCAGCGCGAACGCGCTGGGCGGCATCGCGGTGGCGGCCTTCGCGCTTCCGGCCCTCGGCTTCGCGCTCGGGCCGGTGTTCGACCGGGGCGAGGCCCGCTGGGAGGACGTCGGCGCGGTCGGCGACTTCCCGGAAACCACCTACGTCCCCCGGGTGATCACCCTGGTGCCCGGGATCGGCGAGGCGGGCAAGAGCACCATCTACGTGCGCAAGCACAACCCGTCGATCGACGGCCCGCCCAAGGATCGCTACGACGACTTCGTGGCCATCTCCACGCGCTGCGCCCACCTCGGCTGCCCCGTGCGCTACATAGAGGCGTCCACGCGCTTCGTCTGCCCCTGCCACGGCGGCGTCTACGACTTCCAGGGCAAGGTGACGGGCGGGCCCCCGGTGCGCCCGCTCGACCGCTTCTACACCCGCGTGCGCGGCGGCCGGGTGGAGATCGGACCCCGCTACAGCGTCAACTCGCACCTGCGCCGCTTCTCCCCCCGCGATCCGGGCCAGGCGCTGGACGGCATCGGCCAGTACGCCTACCCGGGACGGTTCTCGACGCCGTCGGCCCCGCCGGGCGCCCAGGGGGCAGGATGAACCTCAAGCTGCGCAGGCCCAACACCGCCAACGGCCGGGTTTCGGCCCGGCACGCGGCCGGCACGGCTGGCAAGGAGGCCGGGATCAGCGTTGTCGACTGGGTCGACGAGCGCACGTCCCTGTCGGGAAGCCTGCGCTGGATGATGTTCCGCAAGGTCCCCAAGGGGACCAACTGGTTCTACACATTTGGCTCGGCCACGATGTTCGCCTTCCTGTCCCAGGCGGTCACCGGGGTCTTCCTGGCCATGTACTACGACCCCTCGCCCACCCGGGCCTACGAGTCCGCGCGGCACCTCACAAACGACGTGTTCCTGGGCGAGTTCGTGCGCGGCATGCACAAGTGGGGAGCCACCGCGATGATGGTGCTGATCTTCCTCCACATGGCGCGCACGTACTTCTTCGGCGCCTACAAGTACCCCCGGGAGCTCAACTGGGTGATCGGCGTGGTGCTGCTCGTGCTCACCATGATGATGTCGCTGACCGGGTACCTGCTGCCGTTCGACCAGCGGTCGTACTGGGCCACGATCGTGGCGGTAAACCTCAACGGCTCCGCGCCGATCCTCGGCCCGTTCCTCGCCGACTTCCTGCGCGCCGGCCCGGAGTTCAGCGCCACCACCCTGTCGCGGTTCTACTCCATCCATATGCTGCTCGTCCCGGGCGCGATCGCCGCCCTGATCGGCGCGCACCTCTACCTGGTGGCCAAGCTGGGGACGACCGCTCCCCCGTGGCTCAAGGCGGAGGCTCCCGCGGACCTGCGCCGCCAGGAGATCGGGTGAATCAGCGCGAGAAGGAGCAGTACCTTCGCGACTACAGCCTCCTGAAGGCGAGGGGCAAGCCGTTCTTTCCCTATGCCGTGACGAAGGACGCCGCCATGGCCGCCGTGGTGGTGCTCACGATCGCCGCCACGTCGGTCGTGCTCGGGGCCGAGCTGGGTCCCAAGGCCGACCCGACCACCACCACCTACACCCCCCGGCCCGAGTGGTACTTCTTCTTCCTCTTCGAGCTGCTGCGCGTGATCAAGCCCCGCGAGCTGGTGCCGCTGGCGGCCATCGGCCTTCCGACGCTATGCCTGATCCTGCTGATCCTGCTGCCGTTCTACGACCGCGGGCCCGAGCGGCGGCCGGAGCGGCGGCCGATCGCCACCGTCGCCGGGATCTTCACCATCCTGGCGATGGCCTACCTCACCTACACGGGCGCCATCGCGGGGTCGCCCACCCAGATCGAGGCCAAGCCGCCGCCCGACGTCAAGGGCGCCGCCCTCGCCCAGTTCAACGCGGGCAAGAAGGTAGCGGCCCAGTCGGGGTGCCTGGCCTGTCACAAGTTCGGCGAGAACGGCAACGACGGGCCGGGCCCCAACCTCACCAAGATCGCACAGCGGCTGCCCAAGGAGGCGATCGCCCGGACGCTTCAGAACCCCACGGCGCCGATGCCCTCCTTCAAGGACCTTCCGCCCCAGAAGTTCAACGCCCTGGTCGACTTCCTTTCGACCCTCAAGTAGCGGGGCGCCGGCGATGACCCCCGCCGCCGTGCGCGAGCCGGTGTCGACCGGCGGCAGCCCGTCCGCCGGCGTGCTCGAGGAGCGCCAGGTGCGGGCGATGTTCGACCGCATCGCCGGCGTCTACGACCGCATGAACGCGGTCATGACGGCGGGCCTCGACCGCCAGTGGCGCCGCCGTGCGGCGGAGCTGACCGGCCTGGGCCCGGGGGACCGCGCGCTGGACGTGGCGACCGGGACCGGAGACCTGGCCGGGGAGCTGGCGCGACGGGTCGCCCCCGGTGGGCGGGTGGTGGGGTCGGACTTCTCTGAGGCGATGCTCGAGCGGGCGCGGGCCAAGGCGGCCGCCGAGCCGGTGCCGGGCGCCGAGCTCAGGTTCGAATGGGGTAATGCGCTGTCGCTTCCCTACCCGGCCGGGTCGTTCGACGCGGCGGCGGCGGGGTTCGGCGCGCGTAACTTCGCCAACCTGAACCGCGGCCTGGCGGAGATGGCCCGCGTTGTGCGGCCGGGAGGCCGGGTGGTGGTCCTCGAGATCACCACCCCGCAGAAGCCGCCGCTGTCGTGGTTCTACCGGCTGTGGTTCGACCGCCTGGTGCCGGCGCTGGGTCGGGCGGCCGGCGATCCAGACGCCTACACGTACCTGCCCAGCTCGGTCAGGCGCTTCCCGGGGCCGCGGGAGCTGGCCGCGGCGATGAGCCGATGCGGCCTGCAGCGCGTCAGGTGGATCGTGACCGCCGGCGGCATCATCGCCATCCACGTGGGGGAGGTCCCCGGGTGAACGCCGTCGCCGCGACCGTGGAGGCCGTCGCGGACGCGGCCGGGCGGCACGTCCGCGCGCTCATGACGTCGCTCGAACAACGGTTGGCGGAGCTCGCCGCAGACCACGGCGAGGTCCTCGCGCGTCACGGGGGAGACACGATCGCCGCCGGCGGAAAGCGCCTGCGCCCGCTGGTGGTGTTTGTCGCCGCCGGCGGGATCCCGGGCGACGGGGGGCGAGCACTGGTCCGGGCCGCGGCCGCGGTGGAGCTGGTGCACTCCGCCACCCTGGTCCACGACGACATCCTCGACGCGGCCGACCTGCGCCGGGGGCGGCCCACCGTGGTCGCCTCGGCCGGCCGCGCCATGGCCACCGCGACCGGCGACCTGCTCTTCTCGCGCGCTTTCGCCGAGCTGGCGCGCAACGAGCGCCGCGACGAGGTGCGCGCGCTGTCGGTGGCCTCGACCGCTCTGGCGCGCGGCGAGTTGCTTCAGCGAGCCGAAGCCTTCGACGTCGGGGTCACCCTGGAGCGCTACCTGCGCCGCTGCGAGCTCAAGACCGCCGCCCTGTTCCAGGCGGCCTGCGAACTGGGCGCGCTGGAAGGTGGCGCGGATGAAACCAGGGTCGGCGAGCTGGCGGCCTTCGGGCGCCGGATCGGGCTGGCCTTCCAGCTGCTGGACGACGTCCTGGATGTCTCGGGACCACCCGGGCGCACCGGCAAGCGGCGCGGCGCCGACCTGCTCGACGGCACCGTCACGCTGCCGCTGATCCTCGCGCGCGAGCGCTCGGACGACGTCGCGGCTTTCGACCTCCGCGAGATCGGGGGGCCGGCGGAGGCGGAGGCGCTGTGTGACGCGATCGAGGCCACCGGCGCGGCGGAGGACGCGAGGCGCCTGGCGCTCGAGATGGTGAACGAGGCGAGCGCGACCCTGCCCCCGCTGCCCACGGCCCAGCTGCACGCGCTGCACCTGATCGCGGACGGTGTGGTAGACCGTTACGCCTGAGCCGCAGCTCGCTCAGAAGTCGACGGGGAGGACGTGTCCGGCATGCAGGGCGGCGATGAACCGCTCGCACTCCTCCTCCATGTTGGCGTGCGCCAGCTTGCGGAGGTCTCGGGTCAGCGCCAGGCCGCCGCGGCTGAGCTCGTCGTCGAAGCGCTCGACGGCGGAGCGGCCGAACACGCCATCGGCGGCGCGCTCGCAGTCGGGACAGCGAAGGGTGAGGCGCCAATGACGCTCATCGACCTCGTGCCAGGAGGTGGGATGGACCAGGGACGACCCGCACCACCGGCAGACGTGAAGATCGCCGGAGCCCCCGGTCGCCTC
>DATAEY010000016.1:0-35523 GCA_036257715.1 Solirubrobacteraceae bacterium
CCGCACGCCCTGTCGCGCTGGAGGTGGCACGTCTCGTTCCCCTTCGGCGAGCCGCGCTTCCCGATGTCCGCCGAGTGAACGCGCGCGCGCCGCACCTCGATCACGCGGTGCGTCATACCCGGGTACTTGCGCGTGCGGCCCTAGCCTCCGTCGCCAGCGGCGAGGGTGCACACCCGGAGTGTGCGGCCGTGTGCGAGCAGATCGGCCTCGGCGTGCGCCGCCTCGATGCGGCTTGGACCGAGGCCCGCGACGCCTACGAAGTCACCCAGCTTGCGGCGAGGATCCGCGCCCGTGCCGAGACACTCCAAGCCGAGGACCACACCCCATCGTCCATCGCTGTCATGGCCGCTGCGCGCGGTGTCGCCGACGACCTAACCCTCGCAGCCGCCGCGAGCCCAGAGGCGTCACCATGAATCAACCGCGTGCTGGAGCCGGCCAGCCGCGTCACGCAGCCGAACGGCTACCCGCGGCGAAGCTCGCTGCGGACATCGCGGCGAGGCGTGCCCAGGCAGCGTGCTCCCTTTCTATGCAAGCGGGCTGCGGTGAGGTTGGGGCGCGTCTCGGCCGAAATGCCTTCCCCTGCTTTCCCCCGACCAAATCTCACTCCGGCCGACTCGACCGAGAAGTCCGCTACTTGCAGGCGTTCCGGAATGGGCGCGGCTGGTTTCGAACCAGCGACCTCTCGCGTGTGAAGCGAGCGCTCTCCCGCTGAGCTACGCGCCCGGTGGGCGACCGATTCTAGCCTCGGGTTCGCGGCGCTAGGATGGCCCGCGGACCGTGCTAGGCGGGGAGGTAGCGGTGCCCTGCACCCGCAATCCGCTCTAGCGGGGCCGAATTCCCTCCCGAGGGGTCTTCGGCCCTCGCGGCCGGCGCGCCGGGTCGAGGCGTCGAAGGCCGGGTCCCGCGCGGTGCAGGCCCGTGAACCAGGTCAGGTCCGGAAGGAAGCAGCCTTAAGCGGTCACCTTGCAGGCGCAGCGGGTCAACCCGGCCGGAGCCAAGCCCCGGCGCCCACCCGGGGGCCCGCCTCGACGGAGGGTGCACGGTCCGCTTCGCCATCCGCCGTCGGCGGCGCGAACCGGGGCGGCCGCTAGACTCGGCCGCCCGTGACCGAGATCCCGTCGCTGTACCGTCGCCACCGCCCACGCACCTTCGACGAGGTGGTCGGCCAAGAGGCGGTGGTGCGCACTCTGCGCAACGCGGTGGAGCAGGGCAAGGTCCACCACGCCTACCTGTTCGTGGGCTCGCGCGGCACGGGCAAGACGTCGATGGCCAAGATCCTCGCCGCCTGCCTGAACTGCGAGCGGGGGCCCACCACGCAGCCCTGCGGGCGCTGCGAGTCCTGTCGCTCGATCGCCGCCGCGACCTCGCTGGACGTGATCGAGCTCGACGCCGCCTCCAACAACTCGGTCGACGACATCCGCGAGCTGCGCGAGCGCGTGGCCTACGCGCCGGTGTCCGGACGCCACAAGATCTACATCCTCGACGAGGCCCACATGCTCTCGACGCAGGCCTGGAACGCGTTTCTCAAGACGCTGGAGGAACCGCCGCCCGACACGATCTTCGTGCTGGCCACCACCGACGCTCAGAAGGTCCTCCCCACGGTGGTCGACCGCTGCCACCGCTTCGACTTCGCCCGGCCCTCCGCCGACCAGATCGCCACGGTTCTGCGCCGCGCCGCGCAGGCGGAGGACATCCAGCTGCCGGATGCCGCCTGCGCGCTGATCGCCCGCCGGGCCGGCGGCTCCTTCCGAGACGCACTGGGCGACCTGGAGCAGATCGTCACCTACAGCGGGCGCCGCATCGGGCTCGAGGCGGTGCTGGCGGTGCTCAACCTGCCCGACGCCGACATGCTGTTCGAGGCCGCCGGCGCGGTGGCGGGCGCCGACCCCGCCGGCGCCCTTCGGGCCGTCGCGCGGATGTGCGACAGCGGCCGCGACCCCGGCCAGTTCCTGCGCGACCTCGAGGAGCACGCCCGGGCCCTGCTGGTGGTGCAGGCGCTGAACGAGGTCCCCGCCGAGCTGCGGGTCACCCCCGAGCAGGACACGAGGCTGGCCGGCCAGGCGGACGAGATCCCCCGGTCCTCGGTCGTGCGCCTGCTGGACCTCCTGGCCGACGGGATGGAGGCGGTGAAGGCCGGAGCCGACAGCCGCACCCAGCTCGAGCTCGCCGTGGTCAAGGCCGCCGCGCCCGACCTCGATCCGTCGGTGCGGGCGCTGCTGGCGCGGATCGAGCGCCTGGAGGAGCGGCTGGGACCGCCGCGAGCGGTTCGCGCGGTGTCCGACCAGCCGGTCGAGCCACCCCCGCCGCCCGCCCGAGCGCCGCGCCCCGAGTCCTCGCCGGTCGGCAGCGCGCCCGAGGGCCGCGTGCCGGCGGCCGCCGCCGTGGCCGTGGCGGGGGAGCCGGCGGGCGCCCTGGCGGCCGAGGCCCAGCCGGACCGGGTGCAGCCCGCCCCCGAGCCGGCCGGCGACGAGCCGGATGCCGAGGTCGACCTCGACTCCATACGGACGCTGTGGCCCGCGGTGATCGAGACGGTCCGGGCCGACAACGCGCTGCTGGCGGCGCTGCTCGAGGGCGCGCGTCCGGTCGGGGTCGGCGGCGATGAGCTGCGCCTGGCCTTCCCGGAGTCGGCCGCCTTCCTCAAGCGCAAGGCCGAGGGCCTGCCCAACCGCGAGGCGGTCGGGCGGGCGCTGCAGTCGGTGGCGGGGCGCTCCCTGCGGCTCGCCTTCGAGCTGCGCGCCGACGAGGACGCCGACGCCGATCCCGCCGCTAGCACCCTTAGCGCCGACGAGCTCGTCGCCCGGTTGGTGGAGGAGTTCGACGCCGAGGAGCTCGTCGCCGACGAGGACGAGGAGCCGGCGACCGCGGAAACGGAGCAGTGATGCCCCAGCAGCCCAACATGCAGCAGATGCTCAAGCAGGTCCAGAGGATGCAGCAGGACATGGCGGCCGCCCAGGAAGCGCTCAAGGACGAGACGGTCGAGGCGTCCGCGGGCGGCGGGATGGTCAGCGCGGTGGTCACCGGCGACCTGGTGGTCAAGGAGATCCGAATCGACCCGCAGGCGATCGACCCCGATGACCCCGAGATGCTGTCCGATCTGGTCCTGGCGGCGGTCAACGAGGCGTTGCGCTCCGCCCAGGAGCTGGCGGCTGCCAAGCTCGGGGACGTGACCGGCGGCCTGGGGAACCTCGGGCTGCCCGGCCTCTAGCCGCCGGCGTCCATGTACGCACCGCCCGTCCAGCGGCTCGTCACCGAGCTGGGGAAGCTGCCGGGAGTCGGCAGCCGGACCGCTCAGCGGCTGGCCTTCCACATCCTGCGCTCGTCGAACGAGGAGGCGACCGCGCTGGCGGACGCGATCCGGGAGGTCAAGGATCGGATCGGCCTCTGCGAGGTCTGCTTCAACCTGGCCGACGGGCCTCGCTGCCGGATCTGCCAGGACGCGCGGCGCGACGGCGGGCTCATCTGCGTGGTCGAGGAGCCCTCCGACGTGATCCCGATCGAGCGCACCCACGAGTACCACGGGCGCTACCACGTCTTGGGGGGCGCGCTCTCGCCCATCGACGGCATCGATCCCGAGGACCTGCGGATCGCCGAGCTGTACGAGCGGATGGCCAGAGACGCTGTGCGGGAGGTGGTCCTGGCGACCAACCCGACGACCACGGGGGAGGCGACCGCGCTGCACATCGCCGACGGCCTGCGGGACCGCGCGCCCGAGGTGACGGTGACCCGGCTGGCCAGCGGCCTCCCGGTAGGGGCCGACCTCGAGCACGCCGACGAGGTCACGCTGGGCAAGGCGTTGGCGGGGCGGCGAGCTCTCTAGCGGCCGCGTTACCCTAGGCCGCCGTGGCGCAGCCAGTGGTGGTCATGAAGTTCGGCGGGACGTCGGTCGGCACCGCCGAGCGCGTCAAGCACGCCGCCCGGCGGATCGTGGCCCAGCGGGAGCGGGGCAATCAGGTGGTCGCGGTGCTTTCGGCGCGGGGACGCACCACCGACGAGCTGATCCAGATGGCGGCCGAGGTGTCCGCGCGGCCTCATCCCCGCGAGCTCGACATGCTGCTCTCCACGGGGGAGCGGATCTCCTGCGCGCTCTGCGCGATGGCCATCAACGACCTCGGCTACCGAGCGATCTCGCTCACCGGCTCCCAGGCCGGGATCGTCACCGACACCTCGCACACCAAGGCCAAGATCCTCGACGTCCGGGCCGAGCGCATCAAGGAGCTGCTCGCCGACGGAGCGGTGGTCCTGGTCGGGGGCTTCCAGGGGATCTCGCAGCCCGAGCGCGACGAGCAGGGGCGGATCATCCGCCACGGCGAGGTCACGACGCTGGGCCGGGGCGGCTCGGACACCACCGCTGTCGCGCTGGCCGCCGCAATGGACGCCGACGTCTGCGAGATCTACACCGACGTGGCCGGGGTGTACAGCGCCGATCCCCGGATCGTCCCCGGCGCCCGCAAGCTTCCGATCGTCTCCTTCGAGGAGATGCTCGAGATGGCCTCCTCGGGAGCGCGCGTCCTGCAGCTGCGGGCGGTCGAGTACGCCCGCAACCACGGCGTGCGCCTGCACTGCCGCTCCTCGTTCGACGACGCCACCGGTACCGTTGTGGTCTCAGAGGAGGAGACCTTGGAGCAGCCACTGATCACCGCCGTCACCCACTCGACCGAGGAGGCTCGGGTCACGCTGCTGGGCGTCCCCGACCGGCCCGGCGTGGCCGGGCGCATCTTCGGAGCCCTCTCGGACGCCAACGTCAATGTGGACATGATCGTCCAGAACGAGCCTCTGTCGGAGGGAGCCGAGGCCGACATCTCGTTCACCGTACCCCGGGATGACGTCCCCGTGGCCGAGAGCACGCTGCACCCGATGGTCGGCGACCTGCTGTCGCGCGTCTCCACGAACACCGAGATGGGCACCGTGTCGATCATCGGAGCCGGGATGAAGTCGCATCCGGGGGTGGCCGCCAAGGTGTTCAGGACGCTTGGCGAGCAGGGGATCAACATCGAGATGATCTCCACCTCGCCGATCAAGATCTCCTGTGTGATCGAGCGCGCTCAGGTGCCGCGCGCGGTCCAGGCCCTGCACGCGGTGTTCGAGCTGGGCACCGACGTGCACCAGGAGGACCCGTTCCGGGGAGTGCGGTGAGCGGCTACCGGGTGGCGGTGGTCGGGGCCACCGGGGCGGTCGGCTCGACCATGCTGGCGCTGCTGAGCGAGCGTGGCTTTCGCGCGGCCGAGGTCGTGCCGTTCGCGTCCGAGCGCTCGGCCGGGCGCGAGCTGGACGGCGGGCTGGCGGTGAGGCCCTTGGACGAGGAGGCGATCGAGGGCTTCGATGTCGCGCTGCTGTCGGCCGGCTCGGCGGTCTCGCGCGAGTGGGCACCGCGCTTCGCCGCCGCCGGCGCCGTGGCGGTGGACAACTCGTCGTGCTGGCGCATGGAGCCGGATGTCCCGCTGGTGGTGGCCGAGGTCAATCCCGAGGCGATCGACTCCCACCACGGCATCGTGGCCAACCCGAACTGCTCGACCATGCAGATGGTGGTGGCGCTCAACCCGATCCAGCGCGCCGCCGGCATCGAGCGCATCGTGGTGTCCACCTACCAGTCCACCTCGGGAACCGGGCAGCGGGCGGTCGACGAGCTGCTGGACCAGTCGCACGCGATCCTGCACGGGATGGAGCCGCCCGCCCCGGGTGCGTACCCGCACCGCATCGCCTTCAACATCCTGCCCCAGGTCGAGGCCTTCCGCCACGGCGACGACTACACCACCGAGGAGCGCAAGATGATGGCCGAGACCCGCAAGATCTTCGGCGACGACTCGCTTCGCATCTCGGCCACCTGCGTGCGGGTCCCGGTTCCGCGCTGCCACTCCGAGTCGATCAACTTGCAGACCCGGGAGGACCTGTCGCCGGCCCGCTGCCGCGAGCTGCTGTCGGAGGCGCCCGGGGTGGCGGTGCTCGACGACCCCGCGAACGGCATCTATCCGCTGGCCTCGGAGGCGGTGGGCCTCGACGAGGTGTTCGTGGGGCGAATCCGCCGCGACCCGTCCGCCGAACGGACGCTCAACCTGTGGGTGGTGTCCGACAACCTGCGCAAGGGCGCCGCGACCAACGCCGTGCAGCTCACCGAGCTGCTCGACGAGCGGGGACTCATCGGGGCCGGCGCCCCGAGGGGCGCCTGACACCGGTCAAGCGGCCTCGGCCACCACCGCCTGGCTCCAGTCGATCACCGAGGTCGGCTTGACCACGTGCTTGGACATGCCCAGCTCGCGGGGCTGGAGCCCGAGCGCCAATCCGAGCAGCTGGGGCAGGTGGAGGACCGGCATCCCGAGGTCGCGCCCGACCACCCGCTCGGCGAGCGGCTGCTGGAGGTCGAGGTTGAGGTGGCACAGCGGGCACGGAGTGACGAGGCAGTCGGCGTCGGCCTCGATCGCGTCACCCAGGTGGCGCCCGGCCTGCTTGAGCGAGGCCTCCTTGTTCATGGTGATGATCGGGAAGCCACAGCACTTGTACTGGCCGGCGTAGTCGATGACCGTGCCGCCCAGCGTCTCGATGATGAGGTGCAGGTAGGTGTCCCGCGGTCGCCGGTCGTTGATGCCCAGGCGGTCGGTGGGCCGGACCAGGTAGCAACCATAGAATGGGCCGACCTTGAGGTTCTCGAGCGGGCGCTTGACCCGGGAGCGCAGCTCGTCGAGCCCCATGTCCTCGACCAGCAGCCAGGCCAGGTTCTTGTTGACCACCCCGCGCTCGTAGCGCAGGGCCTCGCCGCGGAGGTTGTCGTTGATCTGCTCCCGGTAGTCGGTGCTGGCGTCCAGGCGCTCCTGGCACTCGCTCATCGATCCCTGGCAGGTCGAGCAGATGTTCATCATCAGGGCCCCGTCGGTCTGCTGGGCGAGCGCGAAGGTGCGGGCGTTGAGGGTGTCGGCCAGCTCCTGGTTGTGCTCGGCGATGACCCCGGCGCCGCAGCAGGCCGCCCGGTCGAGCTCGATCAGCTCGAGATCCAGCAGCGGGGCCACCTTGGCCATCGCGCCGTGGAGCTCGGGCGTGAAGCCGCGGCTGACGCAGCCGGGCCAGTAGGCGACCTTCACTGGCGCGGTTCCTTCTGGGGTCCCGAGGCGACGTTCTTGGCGTCTTCCTGGACGTCCTCGCGCATCGCCGCGGTCTCGCCGGCCTCGTGCTCGGTGGCCTCGACGTCTTCCTCGTAGCCGGTGATGTAGAGGTTGAGCTCCAGCGGCTCCTCCTTGGACTCCACCGCCTGGATGAGCTTGCGCACCTGGTGGTAGTGACGACGGTGGGGATGCAGCAGGGCCTTCTGAGGCGTCACCTTGCCGCGCGCCAGCGCCTTCGTGATGGCCGGAAGCGAGCTCATCAGCTCGGGCAGCGCCCGCGGGTGGAGCTTGCCGCCGTACGAGTCCGGCAGCAGGTCGGCCTCGTGCAGCAGCCCGTTGCGCTCGATGTTCTCCACGAACGCCGCCTCGTGGCGGTGGCCGTTGTTGCGGTCCTCGATGCCATGGCTGCCGGCCGCGCGCCTCAGGCGCATGATCTGGCTCATCGGCGCCACCCCCTTGGGGCAGGCGTCGATGCAGTTGAAGCAGTGAGTGCAGTCGTAGATGCCGTGCGGGTCCTCGGCGACGTCCTTGAGGCGCTCGTAGTGCTGGCCGTCGCGCGGGTCGCCGACGAACCGGTAGCTCTTGGCCAAGGCCGCGGGCCCGATGAACAGCGGGTCGACCTCCATCGACAGGCAATCCGAGACGCAGGCTCCGCACTGGATGCAGGCCATCGACTGGGTCACGTCGACCATCGCCTCGTGCGGCACGACGTACTCGCGCTCGGGCGGCTCCCCCTCGGGCAGCAGCCACGGGCTCACGCGCCGGATCTTCTTCCAGTGGACCGCTTCCATGTCGACGATCAGGTCCTTGACCACCGGCATGTTCCCCATGGGCTCGACCACGATCGTTCCGTCCTCCGGCGAGTGCCCGGCGGCGAACTCGAGGTGCGTGTTGCAGGCCAGCCGTGGCTTGCCGTTGATCTTCACCCCGCACGAGCCGCAGATCGCCGCGCGGCAGGAGCAGCGGATGCCTAGCGTCCCGTCCTGGTCGGCCCGCACCTTGAGGATGCCCTCGAGCACCGACTGGTGCCCATCGAGCTCCACGCGGTACTCCTGCCAGTAGGGGGCCTCGCCCGACTCGGGCAGGTAGCGGCGGATCTTGAGGTTGAACTCGGGCACCGGTCTAGTACTTCCTCTCCTCCGGCTGCCAGCGGGTGATGGTCACCGGCGAGTACGAGATCTCGGGCGTTCCGTCCTCGGTGCGGGTCACGTTGATGTGCTTGAGCCACTCGTCGTCGTTGCGCTCGGGATGGTCGGTGCGGAAGTGGGCGCCGCGAGATTCGGTTCGCTTGACGCCCGACACCACCATCGCCTCGGCGCAGTCGAGCATGTACCCCAGCTCGATAACCCCCAACACGTCCTGGTTGAAGACGGTGCCGCTGTCGTCGATTCCCACGCTCTCGGCCTGCTCCTGGAGCCGGCGGATCGTCTGCAGGCAGGCGTCCAGCCCGTCTGCGTCGCGGAAGACGGCGCAGTACTGATTCATCGCCTCGCCTAGCTCCTCCTTGAGCTGGGCCACGCGGCGGCCGTTTCCGTCCCGGCTGATGATCGAGTCGATCCAGGCCTGCTCATCGGTGATCCGTGAGTTGAGGTTGCCGTCCGGCATCGGGAGCCCGCTGGCCCGGGTGGCCGCGTCCTCGCCGGCCCGGCGCCCGAAGATAAGGGTGTCGAGCAGCGAGTTGGCGCCCAGCCGGTTGCCGCCGTGGACCGACACGCACGCGCACTCGCCGGCGGCATAGAGGCCGGCGACCGGCGTGCGCCCCAGGTTGTCCGTCCGGATGCCGCCCATGATGTAGTGCTGGCCGGGGCGGATCGAGATCGGGTCCTTGGTGATGTCGACGCCCGCGAAGTCGCGCCCGATGTTCACGATCTCCCGCAGGGCCTCGAGGATCCGCTTTCGGGGAACCAGCGTGATGTCGAGCGCCAGGCCGCCGTTGTCGAGCCCGCGCCCCTCGTTGATCTCCGTCTGCTCGGCGCGCGAGACGACGTCCCGCGAGGCCAGCTCGAGCTTGTTGGGCGCGTAGCGCTCCATGAACCGCTCGCCGCCGCTGTTGAACAGCTGGGCGCCCTCGCCGCGGGCGCCCTCGGTGATCAGGAAACCGTTCTCGACCAGCGTGGTCGGGTGGTACTGGACCATCTCCATGTCCATCACCGGCGCCCCGATGCGGTATGCCTGCGCGATCCCGTCGCCGGTGCAGATCAGGGCGTTGGTCGTCGGCTTGTACGCCTGCCCGGCGCCGCCCGAGGCCTGGATGACCGCCTTGGCGCGGAAGGCCTCTATGGCGCCGTCGCGGACGTCGCGGGCCATCGCTCCGGTGCACTCGCCGGCGTCGTCCTGGAGGAGTGAGGTAACGAACCACTCCTCGTAGCGGTCGATCTGCTCGTGGTACTTCAAGAGCTGCTCGTAGAGGACGTGGAGCAGCGCCTGGCCGGTGATGTCGGCGACGTAGTACGTGCGGGCCTGCGAGGCGCCCCCGAAGGCGCGCGTCCCCAGGTGGCCGGTCTCGTCGCGGTGGAAGGTCACGCCCAGGTGCTCGAGCTGGATGATCTCGTCCGGCGCGGCCCGGCACATGATCTCGATGGCGTCCTGGTCGGCGAGGTAGTCCGACCCCTTGACCGTGTCGAAGGCGTGCGACTCCCACGTGTCCTCTGGATTGAGCGCCGCGTTGATCCCGCCCGCCGCGGCGTTGGAGTGCGAGCGCACCGGATGCACCTTGCTCACGATCGCCACGGTCGCGCCGGCCTCGGCGGCCGCCAGGGCCGCCCGCTGGCCGGCCAGCCCGGCGCCGATGATCAGGACGTCGTGGGAGGGCATGGGCGAGTCGATCCTAGTGAAGACCCGTGCCGGGGCCCGCCGTTCAGGCCCCGCGCACGGTCGCCGACTGCAGGGCGCGGCGCACCTGATCGCGGGTCACGACCCCGCGCAGGACCCCTTCCGCGTCCACCGCCATCAGCGCTCCCAGGCGGTTGAGCGGCTCGGAGCCCAGCAGCGACTCCAGCGAGGCGTCCTGGCCGACCCGCCACTGGCCGGCGTCGGCGCCGTCGGTCATGTCGGCCACGGTCGCGGCCGCCTCGCCCGTCGCCTCCGCCGAGCGCACGCGCTCCTCGCGCACCACCCCGATGAACCGCCCGGCGGCGTCCACGACCGGAAACCAGGGCCAGCGGTAGCGCAGGAAGAACTCCTCGAGGGCGCGGGGCAGCGGCAGCGAGGAGGGGATGGTCACCGGGTCGCGGTCCATGATGTCGGCCACCGTGATCCCGCCCATGCGTTGCGAGAACACCGAGCGCACGACCTCGCCCCGCGCGGCCTGGAGCAGCAGCCAGCCCAGCGCCATCGCCCACAGGCCGTTGAGCAGCTCGCGGCCCACCACCACCAGGACGAGCCCCCAGGCGATCAGCAGGTAGGCGAAGACCTGCCCCATGGCGGCGGCGATTCGGGTGGCCCGCGCGCGGTCCCCGGTGATCCGCCAGGCGGCGGCGCGGGCGATACGTCCACCGTCGAGGGGGAAGCCCGGGACCAGGTTGAAGACCAGCAGCACGATGTTGATGGTGGCCAGCCAGCCCAGGAGAAGCATGGCCGGCGACCGCGCCGCGCCCGCCCGCAGCAGGGCGGCATCGCGGAACTGGTCCCAGCCCGCGAGCCCGCTGCCCGCGGCGATGCAGGCGGCGACGACCGCGAGGGTGACCAGCGGCCCTGCCACCGCGATCTTGAACTCGGTGGCAGGGGAGTCGGCGTCGCGCTCCATCCTGGCCAGCCCCCCGAAGAACCACAGGTCGATTCCCGAGATCGATATCCCCAGCCGCCGAGCCACCAGCGCGTGGCCCAGCTCGTGCAGGATCAGCGAGGCGAAGAACAGCAGCGCGCTGGCGACGGCGGTCAGGTAGGCGACGGTGTCCGAGGAGTCCAGCGTCGCCCGAAACGACTGCGACAGCAGGAAGATGAAGAAGAACAGCACCACGAACCAGCTGGAATCCACGCCGATGCGGATGCCGAACAGGCGCACGAGCTGGATCGAGCCGCGGCCGAACATGGCCTGATGATCCCACGCGCGACCCGGCACCCCGTGACCGGCGATAGCATCGCGCGCCTGCGGCACCGCGAGCGGCGAAAGGATCCGGCCCGATGGCCCATGAAGTGACGCTGATCCCAGGCGACGGCACCGGGCCGGAGCTGATCGACGCGACCCGCCGGGTGCTCGAGGCGACCGGCGTGGAGTTCCGGTGGGATGAGCATCCCGCCGGCGAGGATGTCTACCGGGAGGAGGGCACGCCGTTCCCCGACCGCACGCTGGAGTCGATCAAGCGCAACCGGGTCGGGATCAAGGGGCCCACCACCACGCCGGTCGGCTCGGGCTTCCGCTCGGTCAATGTGCTGCTGCGCAAGGAACTCGACCTCTACGCCTGCCTGCGCCCGTGCAAGGCTTACGAGGGCGTGCGTACCCGGTTCCCGCAGACCGACATCGTGGTCGTGCGCGAGAACACCGAGGACCTGTACGCCGGGATCGAGTTCGAGCGCGGGAGCGAGGAGAACCGGCGCCTGCGCGACTTCCTGGGCGAGCTCGACGTCCAGATCCGCGACGACGCGGGCATCTCGAT
This sequence comes from Solirubrobacteraceae bacterium, assembly GCA_036257715.1. GTDB lineage: Bacteria > Actinomycetota > Thermoleophilia > Solirubrobacterales > Solirubrobacteraceae > DATAEY01. The sequence goes on from DATAEY010000016.1 coordinate 11,687, forward strand.
CAAGCCGATCTCGGTGTTCGGGTCCGAGCGGATCGTGGAGGCGGCGTTCGACTACGCCGAGGAGTACGGGCGGCGCAAGGTGACCGCCGCCCACAAGGCGAACATCATGAAGTTCTCGGACGGCCTTTTCCTCGAGGTGGCCCGCGAGGTGGCCGAGCGCCATCCGGACATCGAGTTCGAGGATCGCATCATCGACAACCTGTGCAACCAGCTGGTGTCGCGGCCCGAGGAGTACGACGTGATCGTGCTGCCCAACCTCTACGGCGACATCGTCTCCGACCTGGGAGCGGGGATGATCGGCGGCCTGGGCCTGGCCCCCGGCGGGAACATCGGGTCCGAGGCGGCGATGTTCGAGGCGACCCACGGTTCGGCGCCCAAGTACAAGGGCCAGAACAAGGTGAACCCGACCGCCCTCATGCTGTCCGGCGTGCTGATGCTGCGCCACCTCGACGAGCTCGACGCGGCCGACCGCATGGAGGCCGCCATCGCGGAGGTGATCCGCAAGGGGGAGAAGGTCACCTACGACCTCAAGCCCTCCCGCGACGACCCGAGCGCGGTGGGCACGTCCCAGTTCGCCGACGCGGTGATCGAGGAGCTCGAGGCGCGCTAGTCGCGCCCGCCGCTGTCCGCTACAGAAAGGTGCTCTGCCCGTGACTCCAGCCCGACCCGTCCGTGTAGCGGTGACCGGCGCCGCCGGCCAGATCGGCTACAGCCTGCTGTTCCGCATCGCCAGCGGCCAGATGCTCGGTCCCGATACCGCGCTCGAGCTGCGGCTGCTCGAGATCCCCGACGCGCTCAAGGCCGCCGAGGGCACCGCCATGGAACTCGACGACGGCGCGTTCTCGCTGCTAACCGGGGTGGAGATCGACGAGGATCCGGCCAAGGCATTCGACGGCGCCAACGTCGTCCTCCTGGTGGGGGCGCGGCCCCGCAGCAGGGGAATGGAGCGCTCCGACCTGCTCGAGGCCAACGGGGGCATCTTCAAGCCTCAGGGCGAGGCGATCAACGACCGCGCAGCCGACGACGTGCACGTCCTGGTGGTGGGAAACCCGGCCAACACCAATTGCCTGATCGCCATGAGCAACGCCCCCGACGTCCCGCGTGAGCGCTTCACCGCCATGACGCGCCTCGACCACAACCGCGCCGTTGCCCAGCTCGCGCGCAAGGCAGGTGCAGGGGCGGGGGAGATAACCAACATGACGGTGTGGGGCAACCACTCCACCACCCAGTACCCGGACATCTTCCACGCCCGGGTGGGCGGGCGCAACGCCGCCGAGGTGGTCGACGACCAGGAGTGGCTGGAGAAGGAGTTCATCCCCACCGTGGCCAAGCGCGGGGCCGCGATCATCGAGGCACGCGGGTCCTCCAGCGCGGCGTCGGCGGCCAATGCCGCGGTAGATCACGTCCGCGACTGGCTGTCCGGGACCCCGGAGGACGATTGGGTCTCGATGGCGATCTGCTCCGACGGCTCGTACGAGGTGGAGGAGGGGCTGATCTCCTCGTTCCCCTGCCGGTGCTCGAACGGCGAGTGGTCGATCGTCGAGGGCCTGGAGATCGACGACTTCTCACGCCAGCGCATCGACGCCAGCGTCGACGAGCTGCGCGAGGAGCGCGACACGGTAAAGCGCCTGGAGCTGATCTGACCGCGCCCGCTTTCACGCAAGCGCCGGCGTCGGCTCGGCGCCGGACACCGAGTGAATGTCAGGTGACGATTATCCGCCGGCGGGATGCCAGCCCTTGTCGCGCTTTCGTACCTTCCCGTCCTTCTCGAGCTGCGGCATCACGCGGTACAGATAGTTGGGAGTGATGCCCATCCTCTTGGCCAGCTCGGAGATGGTGATGCCGGGATTGGTCTTGACCAGGCGCTCGGCCTGCGCCGCCCGGGTTCCGCCTCCCGCACGCCGTCCGCGGCGCCGACGGCGGCCGTCGCCGGCTCGGCGGGTGGCAGCGCGCCTGCGGCCGGAGCCGGCTCGACGGTCGGTCAGTGCGGCGAGCGCCGACTCGAGGCGCCGGACCTCGTCACGCAGATCGGCCAGGCGCGACTCGATGTCACGTCGGGCAGTGTCCAGGAATTCCGCCACGTTGTACCTCCGTTGTAAGTCCGGGGTGGTGGGTCCCGCTGAAGGGGTGACCCCGAGTTAACTGTTTACAGCGTAACACCAGGGAGTTTCACGGATGAGAAGCAAGATCACGGTTGTGGGGGCGGGCAAGGTCGGGGCCACCATCGCGCAGCAGCTGGCGCAGCGTGACTACGCCGACCTCGTCCTGGTCGACGTTCAGGAGGGACTGCCGCAGGGCAAGGCGCTGGACCTCCAACAGGCAGGCGCGGTCAGCCGGTACGACACCATCCTCACCGGCGCCAACGACTACCAGGACACCGGCGGGTCGGACGTTGTCGTCATGACGTCGGGGTTGCCGCGCAAGCCGGACATGAGTCGTGAAGACCTGCTGGAGGCCAACCGCGAGATCGTCGGCGATGTCTGCCGCCAGGTCGCCGAGCGCTCGCCGGACACGGTAGTGATCGTGGTCACCAACCCGCTGGACGCGATGTGCCACGTCGCGCTCGAGGCGACCGGGTTTCCGCGTCAGCGGGTGATCGGCATGGCCGGAATCCTCGACTCCGCCCGCCTGCGCACGTTCCTGGCGCGGGAGCTGGGCGTCTCGACCGCCGAGGTCAGCGGACTGGTGTTGGGCGGGCACGGCGACACGATGGTCCCCGTGCTCTCCAGCGCCCACGTGGCGGGAGCCCCGGTCCGCAGCCTGATCGCCGCCGAGCGGCTCGAGGAGATCGTGCAGCGCACCCGCGACGGGGGGGCCGAGGTGGTCGAGCTGCTGGGCAGTGGATCGGCCTTCTACGCTCCGGCGGCGGCGGTCGTGGAGATGGTGGACGCCATCCTGCTAGACCGCAAGCGCCTGCTGGCCTGCACCGCGCTGTGCCAGGGCGAGTACCGCATCGACAACCTGTTCGTCGGGGTTCCGGTCAAGCTGGGCAAGGGGGGAGTCGAGGAGATCGTCGAGATCGAGCTCGGGGACGACGAGCGCGAGCAGCTGCGCCGCTCGGCCGACTCCGTCCGCCAGGTGGTCGAGGCGCTGGCCGGGGTCTAGCCGCGCGAGGCGCGGCTCTCCGCCGGGCGCGAGGGCGGGGCGCACACCCGGCGCCGTGTGCGCCGCTCAGAACGGGTACGGCCAGCCCGGCGACGCCCTGGCGGTGGTCGGTCAGGGAGGCGAGCAGCCGCACCTCCACCCCGGCCGACCCGCCCACCCCGTGGACCAGGCCGATTCCGTAGGCCTGCCAAGGCGATCGGCCGAACCGCGACTCGTGGCGGACATGGTCGTGCGAGTGCCCCGGCACGACCGCATGGGGGTGCAGGTGACGGTGCTCGACCTCGCCGTGGCGGTGGACGTGGGCGTGAAAGCGCCCCCGGGCGCCAGCGCAGCAGAAGCCTCAACGCCAGCGCAGTGATCAGGACGCCGACCGCCACCTCGGCGCCGCGGTGGACGACGCCCGACAGCTATGAGTGCAGCAGCACCACCGTCAGCCCGAACGCGAACAGGGTCGTGGCGTGCCCAAGGCCCCACGACAGCGTGGCGATCAGCTCATCCAGTCCGGTCATCGTGCCTCCCCGAGCCCAGCCGCGCGGCCGCCACCGCGGACTGGCCATAGGCGATCCCTCCATCGTTGGGCGGCAGGCGCTGGGGCACGAGCGTCCGCAGCCCGGCGTCGGCCAGCCGCGCCGCCGTCGTCTCGAGCAGCCGACGGTTCTGGAAGACCCCGCCGGAGAGCACCACCGTCCGGATCCCGCGCCGCTCGCACGCGAGCCGGCAGGCGTCGGCAGTGGCGGCCGCGAGCGCGTTGTGGAAGCGGGCGGCCGCCAGCGGCACCGTCACCCCGCGCGCCAGCTCCTCGACCAGCGCCCGGATCGTCTCGCGCGCGTCGAGAACCAGGCCGCCCTCGTCCTCCGCCAGTGCCAGCGGATACGCCCGTCGCTCGGACCGATCGCAGGCGGCCTCGAGCTCGATTGCCGCCTGGCCCTCGTAGTTGACCTGCGCCCGCACTCCGCACAGCGCGGCCACGGCGTCGAACAGCCGCCCCACGCTGGTGGTCGGCGGCGAGGACAAACCCGCTCGGACCAGCGCGGCCACGCGGTCCCAGGCCCGGGCGTCGACCGCCCCGGCGAGGCCGCCGGGCGGCCGGGGATCCGCATCGCCTGCGGCCACCAGCCAGGAGCACGCCATGCGCCACGGCTGTCGGACCGCCGCGTCCCCGCCGGGAAGGCGCACCGCGAGCAGGCTGCCGTCCCGTTGGAAGCCCTCCAGGCGACCCGACAGCACCTCGCCGCCCCAGACCGTGCCGTCGGGGCCGTAGCCCGCCCCGTCGTAGATCGCCCCGACCGCCTCGCCGGTCTCGCCGTGCTCGGCCAGGCAGGCGGCGAGATGGGCGTGATGGTGCTGCACGCCCAGCGGCTCCAGGCCCTCCTGGTCGAGGGCGTACCGGGTGGACAAGTAGTCGGGGTGCAGATCGTGGACCACGACCTCGGGCTCGACCGCGAACAGGCGCCGGAAGTGCTCGACCCCCTCGCTGAACGAGCGCAGCGTCTCGTAGTTGCGCAGGTCGCCGATGTGGTTGCCCACCCAGGCGCGCGCGTCCTTGACGACGCAGAAAGTGTTCTTGAGCTCGGCGCCGCAGGCCAGCAGGGGACGCGGAGTTGGCAGGGGAAGCTCGATCGCATCCGGGACATAGCCGCGCGAGCGCCGCAGGACCAGGGGGCGCCGATCGCCTACGCGCACGGTGCGCACGACCGAGTCGTCGGTGCGGGTGTGAATTGGACGGTCGTGGACCAGGAACAGATCGGCTATGCCGGCCAGGCGCTCCATCGCCTCGCCATCGCGGTAGGCGATTGGCTCGTCCGAGACGTTGCCGCTGGTCATCACCAGGGTTGCCCGGGTGTCGGCCGCCAGCAGATGATGCATCGGCGAGTAGGGGAGCATCAGCCCCAGGTCGGGGGAGAGCGGAGCGACCGACGGTGCCGCGGGCGCGTCCGGGCGGCGGGGAGCCAGCACGATCGGCCGACGCCGCGAGACCAGGAGGCGGACGTCCTCCGCCGACGGCTCGACCAGCCGCTCGACCGCCCGCAGGTCGGCGGCCATCAGGGCGAACGGCTTGTCCTCGCGGTGCTTGCGGGCCCGCAGACCGGCGACCGCCGCCTCGTCGTCGGCGCGACAGGCGAGATGGAAGCCGCCGATCCCCTTGACCGCCACTATCGCGCCGGCCTGGAGCGCGCGCGCCGCCGCCTCGACCGCGTCGCGCGCGCCGGTCGCCTCGGCCGGCCGGCCGGCCGAGTCCACCAGCCGCGCCCGCGGGCCGCACTCCGGGCAGGCGTTGGGCTGGGCGTGGAACCGGCGGTCGGCGGGATCCTCGTACTCGGCGCGGCAGGCGGCGCACATGGCGAAGGCGGCCATCGTGGTCAGCGGCCGGTCGTAGGGGACGCCGCGGATGATCGTGAAGCGCGGGCCGCAGTCGGTGCAGTTGATGAACGGGTAGCGGTACCGGCGATCGCGCGGGTCGCGCAGCTCGGCCAGGCACTCGTCGCAGGTGGCGCTGTCCGCCGTGACCGGCGCCCGTGGCTCACCCCCGCGCGGGCTCTCGCGGATCGCGAACCCCGCCTGGCCGGTGGGCGCCATCTCCTCGGCCCGGACCCGCTCCACCCTGGCCAGCGTCGGCGCCTCCGCGCTCAGCGCCGCCAGGAAGCCCTCGACGACAGGGGCCTCGCCCTCTGCCTCGACGAGCACGCCCCAGGCGTCGTTGAGCACGTAGCCGCTGACCCCGAGCCGGGTGGCCAGCCGGTACACGTGGGGCCGGAAGCCCACCCCCTGCACCGTACCCTCGACCCGCGCCCGCACGCGCCGGCGCCCGCCGGCCGCCGTTCGCGCGGTCGCCGCGCTCATCCCGACGCCCCGGGGTCCACCCGCTCGACCAAGTCGCGGAGCAGGTGGTAGGCCGTGGCCTGCGCCTCCTGGATGCGCGGGATGTGCTCGGAGCGGGTGACCGCGACGTGGTCGGCGAGCCGCTCCGCGGCGATACGCCCGCCGTCGTAGCCCACCATGGCGATGGTGCGCAGGCCACGCCGGCGGGCCTCGGCCAGCGCGACGGTCACGTTGGGGGAGCTGCCGCTGGTGGAGAGGGCCAGCAGGGCGTCTCCGCGCCGCCCATGGGCGATCACCTGACGAGCGAAGATCGCCTCGGTGCCGATGTCGTTGGCGATCGCCGTGATGATCGCCGGGTCCTCGGTGAGGTCTATGGCGCGGCGCGGCGGGTGGCCGGGATCCAGCGGGGCCCGAAAGTCGGCCACCACGTCCATCGCATCGGTCGCCGACCCGCCGTTGCCGAGGGCGAGCAGCCGTCCGCCGCCGTCGAGGTCGGCGCGCAGCCCGGCGGCGGCCTCCAGCAGAACCCCGCGGTTGTCGGTCACGGTCTGGGCGCGGAGGGCCTCGATGTCCTCCGCCTTCATGACCACCGAGCGGCGGACGTCCTCGACCACGGCGTCGATGTCGTGCTCGCCCTCGGCCAGGAAGGGGTACAGGAAGCTCGAGGCGCCGGTGCCGTGAACGGGTCGGGCCTCGCGGCCGTCGAGCAGTCCGCGATGCTCGAAGAACACGTGGACGAGCTCCCACAGGACGTGGTAGAGCGTCTCCACCAGCTCCTGGCGCACGAAGCGGTCATGGTCACCGGGATCGAACTCCCACTCCGCCCCCGCCGGCGCGAACGCCATGGTCAGGCAGCCGCGCTCCCTCGCCAGGCCGAGCGCGCGCTCGGTCTGCGGATCGCCGTCCTCGCAGCCGAAGGCGATCGCGATGTCGTCGGGCTCGGCCACGAGATCCACCTGGTCCACCAGGCCGCCACCCTCCGGCGCCAGCCCTATGGCCGGGAGGGCGCGCTTTCCGACGATCACCGGATGCACGAACTCCACCGCGACGTGGCGCACGTCGGAGCGCGCGGACGGCGACCTGCCGAAGGCGACCAGGCGGCCGCCACGGGCGAAGCGCTCGGCCATGCGGTGGCAAACCAGGGCCAGGCGCTCGGCCTCGGCGGAGAAGAACCTTCGGTTGGCCCGGGTCCGGGCGGCCAGTGCCTCGTCGACCCGCTGACCGAGGGCGTCGGCGCGTAGTGCCTGGCTCACGCCGGCGCCCCGGCCCGGGTCGCCACGCGGCGCAGCCAGGCGCGCCACTCGCCGATCCCCTCTCCGGTGCGGGCGCTGACCGGGATGCGAGCCACCCCGGGGTGCACCGCCTCGAGGTTGCCCAGGAACTTGTCGAGGTCGAAGTCGAGGTGGGGGAGGAGGTCGATCTTGTTGACCAGCACCAGCTCGCAGGCACGGAACATCAACGGGTACTTGAGCGGCTTGTCCTCCCCCTCCGCGACCGACGAGACCATCACCCGAGCGTCCTCCCCGACCCTGAATTCGGCCGGGCAGACCAGGTTGCCGACGTTCTCGATCACCAGCAGGTCGATGTCGTGTAGCGGGAGGTCGGGCAGCGCCGAGCGGACCATGTTGGCGTCGAGGTGGCACTCGCCGCCGAAGCCGGCGTCGGTGTTGAGCTGGGTCACGGGAACGTGTAGCCCGGCCAGGCGGTCGGCATCGAGGCTTCCCTGCACGTCACCCTCGAGCACGCCGACCCGAACCCCGTCGAGGCCCGAGACCACCCGCTCGAGCAGGGCGGTCTTGCCGGCTCCCGGCGCGCTCATCAGGTTCACGACCGTGACGTCGGCTCGATCGAAATCCGCCCGGTTGGCCCTGGCGATCGTGTTGTTGGCGTCCAGGGCGTCCTCGACGACCTTCACCTTGGTGCGGTGCATGGGCGTGTCGTACCGTGCGCTGCGTAAATCCTTGTCGCCTACATGCTCTCGATCTTCATGTAGCGGCGGATCTCGGGCATCTGGCCCGCCACCGCCGCGGCGAGCGCCGCCAGCAGCGCCAGCAGCGCGAGCCGCTGGATGGTCGGGCTGATCCGGATCTCCTCCATGGCACTCACCTCCGGGTTGCGGTCTCTTCGGATACCAGCTGCGAGACGAGCGACTCGACCAACCGCACCGCCTCCGCGATCGCCGCGCGCACCGGCTCGCTGAGCTCGGCGACCACGTCCTCCTCGTCCCACCGCGGCGCGGTGGCGGGCTGGCAGCCCACGATCAGCACCCGCGACGGCACGTCGCCCAGCTCGCGCGCCAGGGCCAGCACCCTCGCCGGGTCCATGCCGTGCGCCTCCGGCGCGATGCCCTCCGCCTCCACGTCGGGCTCGATGACGTAGAGCGTCCCCGGCGCCTTGCCGCGCGGCACGGCGTCGACCAGGACGGCCGCGTCGTAGTCGGCCAGCGCGAAGGCGAGGTCCAGGCCCCGGATCCCGAAGTCCTCGACGTGCACGCCGGCGGGAAGCTCTCGCCGCGAGAGGCGGTCGGCCACCGCCACGCCGAAGCCGTCGTCGCCCAGGAAGACGTTCCCGATCCCGGCGACCAGGATCCTCGGCGCTGCAGCGCTCGCCGCCGGCGTCGCGGGCAGCGGCTCGACCTCCTCGGCGGAGAAGAAGAAGCGATGCCCGGGCTGGCGGCGCTCTCCGAGATCGCGCCCGGGGTCGTCGTCCACGGTGACCGCGATCGAGACCGAGCCCTCCATGTCCTGCTCGATCGCCTCCACCACCGCCGTCCGCCCCGCTAGCGCCAGGTCGAAGGCGTCGCCGCCCGGCCCCGGCCTCAGCCGGACCCGGCTGCCGCGGCGGATCTCGACCCCATCCACCGCCACCGTGTCCGGCCCGGGCCGCTCGAGCTCCTCCCAGTAGCCGCGCGCGTGGCTCATCGCGAGCGCGTCATCCCGAACTCGCGAATCGCCCCGTGCAACCGCATCAGCTCCTCCTCCGACAGCGACTCGGTCCGCTCCAGGATCTCCCGCGCGCGAGGGTCCGAGTCGCGCATCTCGCGCTTCTCCTCGTCGGTGAGGCTGAGGATGTTGAGCACCAGCAGCTGGTCTATCTCGGTCGCGTCGAACAGGTCTCCCGGGCTCTCGGGGGCGACCTGGGGATGATCGGGGAGGATGATCGGCGAGCACAGGACGGTGCTTCGGTCGCCATCGGGGCCCACCAGGACGGGCCATGTCCCGGCGTTCTGACAGTCCTGCGCCGCCTCGGCCAGGGCGGGCGGCGGATCGGTCATCGAGACGAACTGCCCGCCAGCCGCCCGCAGCACCAGATGGGTCGAGCACAACGTCTGCCTCAGCGCCTCCTCGCGGGCGCGACCGCGGTAGGGGCTGGTGTTGGAGACCCGCACCGCGAGGCGCGCGATCCCGCCGCCCAGCGGGTGAGCCGCCACCTCGAGCGCCCCCTCCAGCCTGCGCCAGCTGCGCTCGAGCGCCCCGACCGCCCGACCGTCGCGGCCGAAGAGGCGCTCGCGGCGGCGCCCGGCGGGAATCTCGATCTGCGCGCGCCGGGCGCTGCCCAGGTCGGCGACCCTAAGGCCCGGCTGCTCGAGCTCGCGCTCGACCGCCTCCTCCCAGGTCAGGTGGCGCTCGTCGCCGAGATCCAGCTCGTCAACCGGCTCCAGCCCGCCCGGTCCGGCGGCCAGCACCTGGCGCTCGACCACCTGCAGGAAGCGCAGGGTCACATCGATGGCGGTGTCGCCGTCGATCTCGAGCAGGCACTCCGCCCACAGGCTCGAGGGGTCGTCCCCGTCGCGGCCCGCAGCGTGAGCCTGCGGGTACACGCCGCCGAACGTCCATCGCTGCCGGTTCTTGACCGCCGACCTGCGGTAGGGCCACAGGATGTATCCCTCGTAGAGCACGGCGTCGGCGATCCGCCTGACGTGGTCCACCGCTAGACGCCCTCGCTCGCGCGCACCAGGGAGTCGACCGCGTCCTCCCAGCTGGTCAGGGCGTGGCGCGCCTTGTACGCGTAGAGGCGGTCGAAGCTCTCCCGGCGCAACCGCAGCCACGCACTGTCGGGGAAGTAGTGGTCCATGGTCTGTCTCCAGACCCGCACCGGCAGCCGGTATTGGGCCTCCTTGTCCCAGGCGATACGCCCAGTCTTGAGCAGGCCGTGGGCGTCGGCGTAGAAGACGGTGCCGCCGAACAGGAACTCCAGCGGGACATCCCCGTCCCGCAGGGCGTCGAGGTACCTGGAAGCCGCCACCTCGAAGTCATAGGTGCACGGCACGGTCAGGTCGACGGTGGTCGCGCCGGTGAAGGCGGGGACTGCCAGGGTGGCACGGGTCCAGGGGAGCGTGCGCAGGGTCGAGCCCCAGCGCTGCGGCTCGCCGAACAGCTCGTACAGGCGCTCCTCGGTGGGGTCGTCGTACGCCCGACGACGCGCGGCGATCTGCACCTGCGCGTCGAGCAGCACGGACCGGATCGGCTCGTCCCGCACGGCGGTGATCCGCAGCCCGAAGCGCAGCGTCGGCGCGGCCGCGCGCTCGAGCGGGGCGGCGTCCTGGATCGCGAAGTCCAGCTCGGGGTTCCTGGCGGCCACGACGACCCGGCCTGAAGTGGCGGCCGACATTCGCGCTAAGCCGGCGAGAGGTTGGGCATGCGCGGGTCGATGGGGTCGCGCGCCTTCGAGTTCACCCCGGTCGAGCGCTCAGCGGTCGAGGTGCCGTCCAGGTTGTGACCGGGCTGGCTCTCGTAGTTTCCGCGGGAGTTGCCCGAGGCCATGCCCGGGATGTGCGCGCAGATGTCGGGCTCGACGTCGGGCTTGCCGGTCCTGAGCATGTCAGCTCCTTTCCGCGGCGGTGGCCGCAGCGGGGTCGGGTGCGTCGTCGGCGGGAGGGCGGCGGGCCGGTCGGGCGCGGGCGTCCAGCTCCTCGAAGAACCGCGCGATCGCCTCCCAGACCTCTCTGCCGCCGGTCAGGCCCCTCCAGCGGGTGCGGATCAGCGCGACCAGCCGGTAGCAGTCGTCGATCGGGACCAACCAATGCTGGCGGGCGCCCAGCGCCCGGTTGACCAGCAGCGCCTCCACGTCGCTGTGCATCGAGCGCAGCACCGGGTTGTCGCGCTCCAGCTGCGTCCAGGCGTCGAGCTGCAGCAGCGACTCGGTCGGGCCCATCGGACTCGGATAGAACGCCATCATGCGGTCCTCGGCCGAGCTGCGGAAGAAGAACGCCATGTCCACCGGGAGGCGAAGCTCCTCCCAGCCGAGGTCGCTGAGCTCGAAGTCGTCCAGCCGCAGGCGGCGGTCGGGCACCAGCCGGTACTGCCCCTGGCTCGCCGCCTCGCGGTCGAACAGCAGCGAGCAGGGCCGGCACGTGCACTTGAGCTCGCGGTTCGAGGTGTCCAGCAGGTGGCGATGGTCCGATCCGATCGGCTGGTTGCACAGCTCGCAGCGCTCGATCGCGGGGTCGACGCGGTCGGGCTGTCGCCGCGCGAGCCGGCGCAGCCGGGAGGACGCGAGCGTGTCGGCCCGACTCGCCATGGTCAGGCGACCGCGGTGCCCAGCGCCACCTTGACCAGGCCGGCGTCGTCGACCAGGAGCGGCACCGGATCGAGGTGCAGACCCGGGGCGTCGAGGCATCGGCCCGCACCGCGGACGTCGTAGCGGCGCGCGCAGGCGGCGCAGGTGAGCTCCGCCGCCTCCAGCGCAGCGCGGTCGAGAGACGCCCCGCACTCGGGGCAGGCCGGACGGTAGGCGTACAACGTCCCGTTCAGCCTCAGGAACAGCACGTCCTCGCCCGACACGCGCCTGACCACCGAGCCCCCGCCCGGAAGCTCGGCCATCCCGCCCGCCGTCGCCCAGCGCGGCTCGCCGTCGGTCGCTCCGGCCGGACGGTCGTGCAGGGCCTCGGAGACCTCCAGCTGGAGCAGCCCCTGGGCCGGGGCGGGCGGCCGCGCGGCGCCCTCCGCCTCGATGGCGCGCAGGTCCGGGGCGGCCTTCTGGATCGCGTCCTCGATCGCCAGCTTCAGCGTCATGGTCGACGAGGGGCAGCCGCTGCAGCTGCCCTCCAAGCGCAGCCGCGCCACGCCGTCCGCGATCTCCAGCAGCTCGACGTCGCCGCCGTGGGACTCCAGGTAGGGACGGACCTCGTCCAGTGCGCCGCGGACCCGCTGCTCGAGCGGAACGGGGTGCAGGTCGTGCAACAGCAGCAGGTGCGAGACCAGCTCGTCGCCGGACAGCGCCTGGGCCAGCTCTCCGTCGTCGCGGGCGGCGATCCGCTCGACGATCCGGCTCAGGCCCTCGCCGTAGAGGTCGAGCAGCGCCTCGACCACCTCCACCGCCCGCTCTCGGGCCGCCGGGTCGGGCAGGGCCTCCAGCTCCTCGAGGAGCGCCTCGACCCGCCCGACCCGCTCGCGTGCGCGGCTGTCGTCCACGGGCGACCCTCAGCCGTGCTCGCCCAGCATCGGCTGGTGGACCCGTCGCAGCGTCCTTCCCTTGCCCAGGTACATGTGCACCCCGCAGGGCAGGCAGGGGTCGAAGCTGCGCACCGCCCGCATGATGTCGATCCCGCGGAAGTCGTCGGGGCCGTTCTCCTCGAAGATCGGCTGTCCGGTCACCGCGTCCTCGTAGGGCCCCAGCGTCCCGTAGGAGTCGGTCGGGCTGCCGTTCCACGGCGTCGGCGGGTAGGGGTGGTAGTTGGCGATCTTGCCGTCGCGGATCACCAGGTGGTGGGAGAGCACGCCCCGCACCGCCTCGTGGAAGCCGCAGCCGATCGACTCGTCGGGCACGTCGAAGTTCTCGAAGACCTTCGTGCGCCCGGCCCTGACCTCGTTGAGCGCCATGTCTACGAAGTGCAGCGCCATCGCCGCGGCATAGGCGACGAAGTAGATGCGGGCGCGGTCGCGCTCGATCGCGTTCGACCACTGCGGGATCTTCCACTCCAGCGTCTGCTCCGGCGTGTTCGGCGTCTTGGGCAGGTTCATCAGGACGCTCTGACCGGTGGACTTCACATACGGCGTGTCGACCTTCCCGGCCAGCGCCGTGACCCACAGCCGCGCCAGCGGCCCGCCGCCGGTGTCCAGCGCCAGGTGGTCTCCGCTGCGCTGGTCGTACCAGCGCGGGCTCATCACCCACGAGTAGTTGCCGCCCTCGAGGTCGCGCTTCTGCGGCTTGGGGATGGTGGTCTGGTTCCACGGGTGGCGCTTGTCCACCGGGTTGCCCAGCGGATCCCGGGACACGAACGTCTCCTCGTTGACCCAGTCCTCGTAGTAGGAGCTGCCGAGCAGGATCCGGATCCCCAGGTTGATGTCCACCAGGTCGGTCGTCACCAGCTCACCGTCCACCACCACCCCGGGGGTCACGAACATCTCGTTGCCCCAGTCGTTCATGTTGCGGTACTCGTAGGTGACATGCTCGGGGTTGTTGAACGCGCCCCAGCAGCCCAGCAGGATGCGCCGCCGGCCGACCTCCTCGTAGCCGGGAAGGGCCTCGTAGAAGAAGTCGAACACGTCGTCGTTCATGGCCACGGCCTGCTTGATGAAGTCGAAGCAGCGCAGCAGCCGGCTGAGGTAGTCGGTGAACAGGGTGGGCGTGGCGACGGTGCCCACCCCGCCCGGATACACCGTGGAGGGATGCACGTGGCGCCCCTCCATGAGGCAGATCATCTCCCGCCCGATCCGGCTCATGTGCAGCGCTTCCTTGTACGTCTCGCCGGTGAACGGGTTGTAGGAGCGCATGATGTCCGCGATCGTGCGGTAACCGTGGACGTCGGCATTCCGCGCCTCGGTCTTCTCCGCCTTCTCCAGGAGGCTGGGGTTGGTCTCCTTGACCAGCTGCTCGCAGAAGTCCACGAACACCAGGTTGTCCTGGAAGATGATGTGGTCGAAGATGTACTCGGCCGCCTCGCCCAGGTTGACGATCCACTCGCCCAGGGGCGGAGGCTTGACGCCGTAGGCCATCTGCTGGGCGTAGCACGAGCAGACCGCGTGGTTGTCGCCGCAGATGCCGCAGATGCGGCTGGTGATGAAGTGCGCGTCACGCGGGTCCTTGCCCTTCATGAAGACGCTGTAGCCCCGGAACAGGGAGGACGTGCTCTTGCAAGAGACGACCTCTCGGTTGTCGAAGTCGATCTTGGTGTAGATGCCCAGGTTGCCGACGATCCTGGTGATCGGATCCCAGGACATGTCGACGATCTTGCCGGCCTCCGGCTTGACTCTCTCCCTAACCGCCATTCCTCGGTCTCCTCTCGCTGTCTCTGAGTCGGTCTGCGCGCGGGTGGCCGCCCGCCCTCAGCTGCCCCACCGCGGCCGGTAGCCGGAGGTGAGCTCGTCGCGGTTGTGACGCCACTTGGTCTCCTTGTTGACCGTACGGTTGGTGATCCCGCGCAGCTTGCGGATCACCGGGCCGTAGGTCGAGATGACCTTCGAGGACACGCCGCTGCCCGGCGGCATGTCCATGAACGGCATGAACTTGTCCGGGAACCCGGGCATCGTGCATCCGATGCAGATCCCGCCGACGTTCGGGCACCCGCCGATGCCCGCCATCCAGCCCCGCTTGGGGACGTTGCAGTTCACCACCGGTCCCCAGCAGCCGATCTTCACCTGGCACTTGGGCGAGTTGTAGTCCTTGGCGAAGTCCCCCTGCTCGTAGTAGCCGGCGCGGTCGCAGCCCTCATGGACCGTCTTGCCGAAGATCCACTGGGGCCGAAGCTGGTCGTCGAGCGGGATCACCGGGGCCAGCCCGGCGGCCTGATAGAGCAGCCAGGTGAGCGTCTCCATGAAGTTCTCGGGCTGGACCGGGCACCCGGGCACGTTGACGATCGGCAGGCCGCCGGCCGAGCGGAAGTCCCAGCCCAGGTAGTCGGCCAGGCCCATGCACCCGGTGGGGTTGCCGGCCATGGCGTGGATGCCGCCGTAGGTCGCGCATGTCCCGATCGCGACCACCCCCCACGCCTTGGGCGCTAGCCGGTCGATCCACCAGTTGATCGTCAGGGGCTCCCCGGTCGCCACGTCGTTGCCGAACGAGGTCCAGTAGCCCTCGCCGTTGATCTTCTCGTTGGGGATCGACCCCTCGATCACGAGCACGAACGGCGCGTCGAGCTGGTCGTCGAGCGCCTGGCGGAACGGGAGCAGGAACTCCTCTCCGCCGAGGGTGGGGGACAGCACCTTGTTGTGGAGATGCACCTTGGGCAGGCCGGGGATCGCCCCCAGGACGACGTCCTCGATCCCGGGCTGTCCGGCCGCAGTGACCGACACCGAGTCCCCGTCGCAGCTCATGCCCTCCGAGATCCAGAGGATGTGGACCTCGTCCACGCCTTGGGCCTGTGCTTCAGTCGCCATGGTCCATCCCTCCGCTCGTCGCGAGTTCGTCTTCCAGCTCCAGCGATTCCACCTGCAGTTCCTCCCCCCGGATGACCTCGAGGTCGAGGCCGCCGCAGCGCGGGCAGCGCCACGGGAAGCCCGACAGCCGGGTCTCGGTGGCGCAGTCGCGGCACAGGCCGACGGCCGGGACGTCCTCGACGACCAGCTCGGCGCCCTCGACCATCGTGCCCTCCGCCACCAGCCCGAAGGCGAACTCCAGCGCCGACGGCACCACCTGGCGCAGGGCGCCGACCTTGACCTCCACCCCGGCCACCCGCCGCCCGGCGGCGTGGCGGTCGGCGATCCGGACCACTGACTCGGCGATCGAGAGCTCGTGCATCGTCCTCAGCAGATCCTCGGCAGCGGGTCGCCCACCAGCTGGTCCATCACCCGCTTGCCTCCGAAGCCGGTCTCCATCAGCACCATGCCCGGGGGCTCGCTGCGCACCTCACCGATCGCCGCCGCCGACTCGCAGCCCGCCACCGAGCGCAGCACGGCCAGCGCCTCCTCCGCCGCGTCGGGCGCGACGAAGGCGACCAGCTTGCCCTCGTTGGCCACGTACATCGGGTCGATACCCAGGATCTCGGACGCGCCGGCCACCGCCGGGGCGATCGGCACGTCGGCCTCGCGGACCGCCATGGCCACCTGCGACGCCCGGGCCAGCTCGTTGAGGACCGAGGCGACGCCGCCGCGGGTGGCGTCGCGCAGGCAGCGCAGGTGAGGCCCGGCCGCCTCCAGCAGCGCGTCCGCCGCGGGCCACAGCGACCTGGTGTCGGACTCGATGGGGGCGTCCAGCTCGAACTCCCCGCGGGCCAGCATGATCGCGGTCCCGTGCTCACCGATCGTCCCCGAGAGGAGGATCCGGTCCCCGGGCTGCAGGGCGGCGGGCGACAGCCTGGCACGGGCGTCGCGGCGGCCGAGCCCGGTGGTGCAGACGTACATCGAGTCGGCGTGCCCGCGCTCGACCACCTTGGTGTCGCCGGCGACTATCTCCACCTCGGCCGCCCGCGCCGCGGAGGCGATCGCCTCCACCTCGCCGCGCAGCGCCTCCGCGGACAGGCCCTCCTCGAGCACCAGCGACAGGCTGAGCGCCAGCGGGCGCGCGCCCGACACCGCCAGGTCGTTCACCGTGCCGTTGACCGCCAGCTCGCCGATCGACCCGCCGGGGAAGCGGATCGGCTTGACCACGAAGGAATCGGTGGTCATGGCCAGCTCGACGCCGCCCACCCCGAGCGCCCCGGCGTCGGCCATCGCCTCCAGCGACTCGCCGCCGAAGGCGGGTACGAAGAGGCCCTCGACGAGGCTCTGCGTGGCCTTGCCCCCGGCCCCGTGGGCCATGTTGATCCGATCGTCGCGGAACCTGGCGCGCTTGGAGCGGGCGGTCTCGATGATCCCCAGGATGGTTTCCTCGCGCCTCCGTCCCGTCGCCGCTGTCGATGTCGACTCTCTGCCTCCGGCATCGAGTGACGGCTCGGCTTCGCCTCGCTCTCCACGGGTGCGCGGCTTCGTTTCGCTCACACGACCTCCCGCTCGCGGGCGAAGCGGCCGAAGTTGTAGTAGGCGGCGCAGGCGCCCTCGGAGGAGACCATGCAGGTGCCGATCGGGCGCTCCGGGGTGCAGGCGGTCCCGAACACCTTGCACTCCCAGGGCTTGATCACGCCCTTGAGCACCTCGCCGCACTGGCACGCCTTGGGGTCGGCCACCCGCACGCCAGGGACGCTGAAGCGCACCTCGGCGTCCAGGTCGGCATAGGCCTGCGAGAGCCGCAGGCCGCTCTGGGAGATGAAGCCCAGCCCGCGCCACTCGAAGTGGGGTCGCAGCTCGAACACCTCCGCCATCACCGCGAGTGCGCGGGGGTTGCCCTCGTAGGGCACGACCCGCCTGTACTGGTTCTCCACCTCACAGCGCCCCTCGGCCAGCTGGCGCAGGATCATCTGGATGGCCTGCAGGATGTCCAGCGGCTCGAAGCCGGCGATGACCACCGGCTTGCCGTAGTCGCGGGGGATGAACTCGAACGGGAGAGCCCCGACCACGGTGGAGACGTGCCCCGGCCCGATGAAGCCGTCGAGGCGCAGGTCCGGGGACTCCAGCAGCGCGCGCAGCGGCGGCACGATCGTCACGTGGCTGCACATGCACGAGAAGTTGGGCACGCCCTCGGCCTTGGCGCGCTTGAGCGTCAGCGCGGTCGAGGGGGCCGTGGTCTCGAAGCCGATCGCGAAGAACACGACCTCGCGGTCCGGGTTCTCGCGGGCCAGCCGCAGCGCATCCAGCGGCGAGTAGACCATCCGGACGTCGGCGCCCTGCGCCTTGGCGTCCAGCAGGCTGCCGTGGGACCCGGGCACGCGCATCATGTCCCCGAAGCAGGTGAAGATCACCTCGGGCCGGCGCGCGATGGCGATGCCGTCGTCGACGCGTCCCATCGGGATCACGCACACCGGGCACCCGGGCCCGTGCACCAACTCGACGTTTGCCGGCAGCAGGTCGTCGACGCCGTACTTGTAGATCGAGTGGGTGTGCCCCCCGCAGACCTCCATCACCTTGTAGTGGCGTCCGGGCTCGACGGTGGCGAGGATCTCGCCCGCGAGCGCGCGGCCCAGCTCGGCGTCGCGGAACTCGTCGACGAACCTCACGCCGCCGCCTCCTGCGGCGCCACGCGCACGAGCGCCACCCCAGCGTGGACGAGCACGGTGTCGCCCGCGACCAACCCGGCCACCAGCCCGGTTTCGACGGTCGCCGGCCGGCCATCCTCGCCGACGCACACCCCCAGGCCGCTGGCCGCGTCCAGGCTCGAGACTCGCATCGCCACCCCCTCGTCGGCGCAGGTGACGCAGTGCTCTGCGCCGCAACGGCCGGCCGGGTCGGGCTGCCGGGTCATTCGATGGCGCTCGCCTTGAGCTCCTCGAGCTCCTGCTCGTACTCGGCGCCCATGCGCTCCAGCAGCTCGCGGGTCGCGCGTGCCTCGTCCTCGTCCACGCGGGAGATGGCGAACCCCACGTGGATCAGGACCCAGTCCCCGGGGCCGACGCCGTCCCCCTCGCCGTCCAGCAGCCCGACGTTGACGTTGCGGCGCACCCCGGCCACGTCGACCCTGGCGAGCCGGCGGGACTCGTCGACCACCTCGATGATGCGGCCCGGAATGGCCAGGCACACAACCCAGCACTCCTCGAATTGCCCTTCCCCGACAGTCCGGCGCCGCCCGCCCGGTCGCAGTCCCGCGAGGCTGGTGCCAGCTATATCACTACGCGCTTTTGCGGTAAAGCTCGAACGTCAGCCGGCGCGGCCGCGCTCCAGCAGCGCCTTGAGCCGCTGCAGCGACGCCTTGGCCTCGCGCTCCGGGACCCCTCCCATCAGGGCGCGGGAGGCCGCGGCGCCGAGCGGGCCGAGCGGCGCCTTGAACTCGTTCTCGTACTCGAAGCAGGTCCCGCCGCCGTCGCGCGAGACCAGCCGGTAGGCGATGTGGGCCTCCGAGCGGGCCGGCCCGCGGCCCTCCCAGCGGGCCCCCCGCCGGTCCTCGAGGTCGGCGACCGTCCAGCGCACCTTGAAGGTCGCGCCCCGTAGCCGCAGCGACTGGACCAGCGTCGAACCCTTGCGCAGGGGGCGATCCGAGACCCGGCTGAGCCGGCGGTGGATCGTGACCCAGTCACCCAGGCGATCGGGGTCCATGACCACTTCCCACACCTGGTCGGGCGGGACGTCGATCTCCACGCTGGCGGTCACCCGGCTCATCGGGCCTTCAGCGGCTCGCGCTCCTCCCACACGCGCAGAGCATGCTCCACCGCGGCGTCGAAGGAGTGCAGGCGCACACCGAGCAGACGCGCCGCCCGATCATCGCGGGGCAGCAGGTCGTGGCGCAGGCCCTCCATCAGCGGTCCCACCAGCTCGTGGTCCTCGCCCGTGAGCGCCGAGGCGATGCGGCTGGTCAGCGGGGTCGCCTCGAACGAGCCCAGCCGGATCTCCGGCCGACCAACCAGCATGTGGTCCCGGATGCGGTCGATCATCGCACCGTAGCTGAGCACCTCCGGGCCCCCGATGTCCAGCGACTCGCCGGCGACCTCGGGCGCGTCCCCCGCCCGGGCGAGCAGCTCGATCACGTCCCGCCCGTCGATCGGCGCCGTGCGGTGGTCGCGCCAGCCGGGTAGTGCGAGGACCGGCAGGCGCTCGACCAGCCGCACCAGGAATCGGAACGAGCGCGAGCCGGCCCCGATGACGATCGACGCCCGCAGGGCGACGCCCGACGGGACCGAGGCGAGCAGGGTGCGCTCGACGTCCAGCCGGCTGGCCAGGTGCGCCGACGGGGGAGCTCCCGCCGGCACCAGTCCCCCGAGGTACACGACCCGGCGCACGCCCGCGTCGCGGCAGGCTCGCGCGAAGTTCTCCGCCGCGCGGCGGTCGCGCTCCCGGAAGCTGCCCGCGGCGGGCCCGGCGGCCTCCATCGAGTGGATCAGGAAGTAGGCGGTGTCGATTCCCTCCAGGGCGCCGGCCAGTCCCCGGCCGGTCACCGCGTCTCCAACCGCCACCGGGACGCCGGCCGGCGGGCCCGCCGGATCCCGGGTGAAGGCCCGCACCTCGTGCCCCCCGGCCAGCAGCCGGGGGATGAGTTCGGAGCCGACGTACCCGCTGGCTCCGGTGACCAGGGCGCGCATCCGCGTCAGGGTAGGAGGCGGCGGCCGAGGAGGTCCTCGCGATTTGCGCGAACCCACCGTCCGCCCCCTTGAGGGCGCACTCGGCGGAGTGCTTGAATCGCCGACGCCCAAGCGCGGCGACCATCGAGGGGAGGGGCATGGGACAGCGGCGGGACGCCAGCAAGAAGGTGACTTGCGACGACTGCTTCTTCAGGCGCAACCTGCTCTGCGCGCTGGCTCTGGACGAGCCCTGCGCGACGTTCCGGCCCGATCGGCCGGAGGGGCTGCGGCCGCCCGCCCAGCTGCGCTTCGCGTTCCGCAGCGAGCACCGGGCGAGGGCGACCTGGGCGTTCCCCTCGGCGCAGGAGCAGGCCAGGCTGCACGCCTGAGCGTGGCGCGTCCGGTGGCGGGCGGGCGCCGGCTCAGCCCGTCCCGGCGGACGCCGCCTGGGGCCGCGCCGGCTGGCGGCGCTCGCTGCGGCGCGCCAGCCAGTTGGCGCCGGGGGTATCGGTCACCCCGTGCAGGATGATCGAGCAGAAGACCACCAGCGCCGACAGGTTGAAGATCTCGCGCCCGGCCGGGACTCCGGTGCCCAGGACCAGCAGCGAGAACGTGACGGTCGCCACGCCCTTGGGCCCGAACCAGCCCATGAAGGCCCGGGTCACCAGGTCGGTCTGAGTGCCGGCCAGGGCGATGAGCACCGCCACCGGTCGGGCGACCAGCAGGGTGAAGGCCGCGATCGCCGGGCCGGCCCAGCCCGCGGCCGACAGCCCCTCGACGGTCAGCAGGGATCCGAACACCATGAACACGGCGAGCTTGACGATCTCCACCACCTCGCCCGAGCGCTGGACGAAGTACTCGCGGATGTCCGGACGCCGGATCCCCAGGGTGATCGCGCACACGTACACGGCGATGAACCCGTTGCCGCTGGGGTCGGCAACCGCGAGGCCGTAGGCCACGAACGCCGTCCCCAGCGCATAGAGCGCCTTCTGGTGGGGGGAGATCCCGTCCTCCAGCCGCTTGCTCCGCGGCAGCACGTAGGCGGCGACCAGCCCCACGGCGACGCCGAACAACAGTCCCAGGGCCACGTCCTGGAGGACGAAGCGCCACCAGACGAAGCCGTGCTGGCCCGCTCCCAGCGCCGCCACCAGCGCCAGCACCGCCGGCAGCGCCAGCCCGTCGTTCATCCCGGACTCCAGGTTGAGCGAGTGGCGCACGATCTTCGGGACGCGCGGGTTGGTCACCATCCCCGACGAGAGCACCGGATCGGTCGGGGACAGCAGCGCGCCGAGCAGGAACGCCTCCGTCCAGTCCAGGCCGGCGAAGCCCCGCCCCGCCACCGCCACCAGCGCCGCGGTCAGCGGCATGGCCAGCACCAGCTTGCGCAACGGCAGGTGCCAGTGGGCCTGGAGCATCTCGGCCTCCACCTCGAGCCCGTCGCGGAACAGGATCACCACCAGCGCCAGCACCGCCAGGTCGGTGACGAAGCTCGAGGCCGGATCGAAGCGCAGGACCCCGGCCCCTCCGGCGCCGAGGCCGAAGCCGGCGAGCACGAACACCGCGGTCAGCGAGAGGAACGAGCGGTGGGCGATACCCGAGATGAGCGCGCCGAGGACGAGCAGGCCGCCCAGGACCAGCAGCGTCGTGTCGAAGTCGCCACGGCCGACGGCCAACGGGACGACCTCAACGCCGGGGACCTCCACCGGAGTAGAGTCTCAAACGCAAGGGACTGGGGGACTTGGGTGCGGATAACCGTCCTTGGGAAGAGCCCCTCGTGGCAGGACGCCGACGGGGCCTGCAGCGGCTATCTGGTCGAGGAGGGCGGCGTGGCCCTCCTGCTCGACTGCGGCAACGGCGTCTTCTCGAAGCTTCGCCGCTATCGCGACTACGTCGCGGTGGACGCCGTGGTCATCTCGCATCTGCACGCCGATCACTTCCTCGACCTGGTGCCGTTCGCCTACGCGCTGACCTACGCGCCCCGCCAGCAGCCGGTCCCGGTGGATCGCTGGCCGGGCACCGACGACCCCGCGTGTCCGCAGCTGTACGCGCCCCTGGGAGCCGGAGAGGTGTTCCGCCGGGTGGTCGGCGCGTGGGGCAACGACGACCTCATCGAGAACGCTTTCGACCTGCGCGAGTACGACGGCACCGAGACGATCGAGGTCGGCCCTCTGCGCCTGCGCTTCCACGCGGTCCCGCACTTCCTGACCACCCACGCGATCGACATCTCCTCCACGGACGGGTCAGGCCGCTTCACGTTCGGGGCCGACTGCCGGCCCACCGACGAGCTCACGGACTTCGCCCACGGGACCGACCTGCTGATGGTCGAGGCCACCCTTCCCCGGCCCGAGCGCCATGGCGTCCGCGGTCATCTCACGCCAGCCGAGGCCGGTGAGCACGGCCGCAAGGCGCAGGCTTCGCGCCTGGTCATCACCCACATCTCCGACGAGCTCGACGAGCTGTGGGCTCGCAACGAGGCCGAGCGGTCGTTCGGCGGGCCGGTCGCGGTGGCGCGCGAGGGAGCCGTCTACCGCGTTTAGCCGGCGGGCCGGGGCGCGACGGCGTTGTCTGCGCCCCGCCGTGGCGGGGTATGCTCACCGCCACGGCACACCCGCTCTCGAGGGAGATCCATGGCATCAGCACGCAAAGGCGCGGCGAAGGCTGGCAAGGCCGCCAGGGCCGCGGGCACCAACCCCTACATCCAGCGCCTGGTGCAGGACGCCGCGCTGCGCGAGGACATCCGGGAGGCCCTGGCCCAGGCCCGCAGCGCCTACGGCCGCCTCGCCAACGGCAAGGCCCCGGCGAAGGCGCTGATGGAGGACAAGAAGCTGCAGCGCGACCTTCGCGAGGCGGCGACCTCGCTGCGCGACATCGGGATCACGCTGCGCGAGGGCCCCAAGCGCAAGCGCAAGCGGCGGCTGGGGCGGATGATCCTGGTGGCGCTGGTCGGAGCCGGCCTCGCGCTCGCCCTCAGCGAGGGACTGCGCAAGAAGGTGCTCGACGCCCTGTTCGGCGCCGAGGAGGAGTTCGAGTACACCTCGACCACCACTCCGGCGCCCGCGCCCGAGACGGCCGCGGCCTAACGCTCACCGGCGTCGCGACCCGATGAGGCGCCCTGCGGGGCGCCTCGGTGGTCGCGCCCCAGACCACGACGCGTCGATGCCCGAGTCGCGCGACGTTCGGCGACTGCGGCGGGGATACGAGGCGTTCAACCGCGGCGACCTCGACACGGTCCTGCGCAGCGTCTCGCCGGACGTGGAGATCCGCGACCGCGAGGAGATCCCGGACCCCGGCGTCTACCGCGGGCTGAAGGCCGCGCGCGAGGTGCTCGTCCGCAACACCGCCGAGTTCGAGGGCTACCGGATCGAGCCCGAGGAGTTCATCGAGGCGGGTGAGCACATCGTGGTGGTCGCCCGCCAGTCGGGCCGTGGACGCACGAGCGGGGCGGAGGTCGCCGGCACGATCGTCCACAGCTGGCACGTGCGCGACGGGCGGGTGCTCGGGATGCGGGCGTTCTCGGCGCGCGAGCAGGCGCTGGCGGCGCTGGGGGCGTCCGGTCACGACGCGGGTCGGCCGTCGCCGGGCGCGGGCTGTACGGCCAGCTAGCATCAGGTGGATGGAGGCGGCCACCAGCAAGTCGAGGACCCTGGTCGGGGACAAGGCGCAGCGCATCGTCGACGCGATGCGCGCGAGCGTGGCGCGCCGGGGGGCGGCGGGCTCGACCTTCGACCACGTCGCGCGCGAGGCCGGGGTCTCGCGCGGGTTGCTGCACTACTACTTCGGGACCAAGGAGCGCCTGCTCGTCGAGGTGGTGCGCCGGGACACCGAGCTGCGGGTCGCGCTGCTGGACGAGGCGCTGGCGGACGCCCACACCGCCGACGACTTCATCGACGCGCTGGTGCGCTCGCTGGAGGACATGGTCCGCGACGACCCCGGCTACGTGACGCTGGTGTTC
>DATAEY010000017.1:0-7030 GCA_036257715.1 Solirubrobacteraceae bacterium
GCGGATCACCCCGGGCTGGACCGTGGCCAGACGCCGGTCGAGCTGCACCCCAACGATGCCGCGCATGTGCCGGGAGGTGTCGATCACCACCGCCACGTTGCAGCCCTGGCCCGCCAGGCTGGTCCCGCAGCCGCGGGGCAGCACCGGCGCGTGGTGCTCCCGGCAGGCGGCGAGGGCCGCGACCACATCGTCGGCGTCGCGCGGAAGGACCACGCCGATCGGAGGCTGGCGGTAGTTCGAGGAGTCATGGGCGTAGGCTCCGCGCAGCCCGGCGTCGAAGCGCACCTCGCCGCGCACGGCGGCCCGCAGCCGCTTCTCCAGCGCCGCGGCATCGACCTCGTCGATGCCGGCCGGACGCAGGCCGAGCCGTCGGGGGCGGCGGCGGGCGGGGCGTAAGCGGGAGCGGACGCGGCCTCGCAGCCCGTCGGGGTCCAGCGGCGAGACGCTCAAGGGCCGGCCTGGGCGGGTGCTCGGGCGGCCGGCCCCATCCGGCTCAGGCGCGTGCCGGATCGTGGTTGACGTAGACCGTCTTCCAGTCGGAGTAGACGTCCAGCGCCTCGGTGCCGGC
Source organism: Solirubrobacteraceae bacterium (assembly GCA_036257715.1). Classification (GTDB taxonomy): domain Bacteria; phylum Actinomycetota; class Thermoleophilia; order Solirubrobacterales; family Solirubrobacteraceae; genus DATAEY01. The sequence continues at coordinate 569 of DATAEY010000017.1, forward strand.
CTCGCGCCACCCGGTCCCGGAGTCCCGCTCGCCGCCGAACGGCATGTGTGGCTCGGAACCGTAGGTGGGCCCGTTGACGGAGGCGACCCCGCTCCTGACGCGGGCGACGAACTCCTGGGCCCGGTGCACGCTGGCCGTCCAGATGGCTGCGGTGAGCCCGTACGGCGAGCGCTCGGCGGCGGCCAGCGCGTCATCGAAGTCGCTCACTCGATGCAGGGTGGCGATCGGGCCGAAGAGCTCGGTGCAGGAGATCTCGGCGTCGAGGTCCGCCCCCTCGACCAGCGTCGGGGCGATGTAGAAGCCGCCGGCGTGCTCGGGCCCGGTGAGGCGCTCGCCGCCGCACAGCACCCGCGCCCCCGAGTCGCGGGCGCGCTCGATGGCGGCGAGCATCTGCTCGAGCTGGCGCTGGTTGATCACCGGACCGAAGTCGTGCTCGTCGCCGGGGCCGACCCGCTGGGCGCTGGCCCGGTCGCGCAGCAGCCCCGCGAAGCGCTCGTAGACCGCGTCGAACACCAGGATCCGGCTGCCGGCAGCGCAGCGCTGGCCCGCGTTGGAGAAGGCCGAGAGGGCGGCCGCGTCGGCCGCCTTCTCGAGGTCGGCGTCGTCGCAGACGATCAGCGGGTTCTTGCCGCCCAGCTCCAGGCACACCTTGGCCAGGCGCTCGCCGGCCACCCGGTTGATCAGCCTTCCCACGGCGGTGGACCCGGTGAACGACACGACGTCCACGCGCGCGTCCTCGACCAGGGGCTGGCCGGCCTCCTCGCCGTAGCCCTGGACGACGTTGAGCACCCCCGCGGGCAGCTCGGCCTCCGCCGCCAGGCGGGCGAAGCCGAGCGCGGTCTCCGGCGTGTCCTCGGAGGCCTTGAGCACCGCGCCGTTGCCGCACAGCAGGGCCGGGAACACCTTCCAGGCCACGTTCGCGATGGGGGTGTTGGCGGCGATGATCAACCCCGCCACGCCGAGCGGCTGGCGGATGGTCATCGCCTGGCGATTGGGCACGGCGCTGGTGGTCGTGCGTCCGTAGAAACGGCGCCCCTCGCCGGCGACGAAGTGGCCCATCTCGATCGCGGCGCCGGTCTCGCCCAGGGCGTCGGACGGCGACTTGCCGGTCTCGGCGGCCACGATCGCCGCGATCGCCTCGGCGTCGCGCTCCAGGAGCTGGGCGATGCGGCGCAGGATCAGCCCGCGCTCGGCCACCGTGCGGGCCGCCCACGCGGGCTGGGCGGCCACGGCGGCGGTGACGGCGGCGTCGACGTCGCGGCGGTCGGATCGGGCGACCAGGCTGCGGACCTCGCCGGTCGCGGGGTTGTGCTTCTCGAAGGTCGCGCCGCTGTGCGCGCCGCGCTCCTCGCCGTCGATCACGTTGCCGACGGTGATGGTCGTGGTGGGGGCGGTGATGCTCATACGGCGAATCCTCCGTCGACTCTCAGCTCCTGGCCGGTGACGTAGCGTGAGGCATCCGAGGCCAGGAACACCAGGGGGCCGGTCAGGTCATCCGGCTCGGCCATGCGGCCCAGCGGCACGTGCTCACAGTACTTGGCAATGAACTCCGGGTCCTGACCTTGCGAGAGTTGGCGGCGGTGCTCGCCACCGCGCACGCCACCGGGCGAGAGGGCGTTCACGCGCACGCCGTGCGGGCCCCAGAGCCGGGCGAAGTAGCGCGTCAGGCTGATCACGCCCGCCTTCGACGCGCCGTAGGCGGCGGGCTTGAGGAACGGCGGGTCGGCCTCCAGGTGGTCGTAGAGCTGCGGCCGTGGCGCCAGCGACGCGTAGAGCGAGCCGACATTGACGATCGAGCCTCCACCCGCGTCGCGCATCGGGGCGCCGAACACCTGGATGGCCTGGAAGGTTCCGACCAGGTTGACGTCCACGGTCGCCCGGAACTGGTCGACGGGCACGTCCTCCTCGCGATAGGTACGGGCTGCGGCGTCGGGCGGCTGGTCGATCCCGGCGCCATTGACCAGCACGCTGGGGGCGCCGACGTCGGCGGTGAGCGCCTCGCGCGCCCTCAGAAGCGAGGCGCGATCCGTCACGTCGGCATGCACCATGCGTCCGATCTCCTCGCACGAGCCGCCGGCCACCAGGTCCAGGCCCACGACGGTCGCGCCCGCCTGGGCCAGGGCCGCACACCAGGTTGGGCCCAGCTTGCCGGCAGCGCCGGTCACCAGGGCGACGCGGCCGTCCAGGCGCATCTCCTCGGGCGCCGACCGCGCCTGGGCGCGGGCCGTGGCGTCGGTCACTCGGCCCGGCTGCCCACGCCGGCCGCGACGTCCTCCGGGACCTCTTCCTCCAGCAGCTCGAAGGTGAGCGGCATGTCGTGGGTGACCGGGTGGTTGAGGATCCGGCCGACCAGCCGGTCGAACTCGTAGGGCGGAAGCCCTCCGCCCGGCGACTTGGCGGCGATGTCCTCCTCGCGCAGCCGATGCCCGGCGGGGAAGTCGGCCGCCGCCACCAGCGTCTTGCCCATCTTGGTGATCGGATCGGTCTCGGCGGAGTACGGCTTCTTGATCCCGTCGCCGAGAGCCAGGCGCGTGCGTCTCAGGTCGCGCACCAGCTTGCGCAGCCCCTGCGGCTCGAGCGAGAAGCGGTGGTCGGTCCCCTTCATCGCGCGGTCGAGCGTGAAGTGCTTCTCGACGACCCGGGCCCCGAGCACGTACGCCGCCACCGGCATGGCGATGCCGTTGTCGTGCGAGGACAGCCCGACCACGAGGCCGGAGAACATGTCCCGGTAGGTCTGGACGACCTTGAGGTCCAGCTCGTCCCAGTTGGCGGGGTACTCGGCGGTGCACTGCAGCAGGGCCAGCTGGTCGTTGATGGGCAGGATCGTGTCCACCGCTCGACGCACGTCCTCCAGGTTCGCGCCGCCGGAGGAGACGATCATCGGCCTGCCGATCTCGGCGACGTGGCGCAGCAGGGGGAGGTTCTGCAGGTCGGCCGACGCGATCTTGTAGGCCGGCATTTCCAGGTCGGCCAGGAAGTCGACGCTGGGATGGTCGAAGGCGGTGGCGAAGAAGGTGATGCCGATCTGGTTGGCGTAGTCGCGCAGCTCCTCATACTGCGCGTGGTCGAACTCCAGGGCCTCTCGGTGCAACCCGTACGTAGGCCCGAACGAGTTCTCGTTGTCGTAGGGCTTGTTGAAGAACTCCTCGGTGTACAGCGAGCGGTTGTCCCGCTTCTGGGTCTTGACCGCATGGGCGCCGCACTCCTTGGCCCGATCCAGCATCGCCTTGGCCTGCTCGACCGAGCCCTGGTGGTTGTGGCCGATCTCGGCGATCACGTAGCAGTCGCTGGCGTCGCTGATCTCGTACCCGTCGATGGTGAGCGTGCGGGCGTTCACGGGCATGGGTCGCAGAATGCTAGCCGTCCCGGGCGGCGTTCGTTCGTCCGCCCTGCAAGATGCCGTCCAGCGCCGGCCGGCTGCCGATCTCATAGCCGAGCTGACCCAGCAGGTCGCCCGCGATCGCCTCGCAGGCGGCGCGGTCGTCCGGGCTCATCTCGGTGCGCCAGCGGCCCGGCGGCTCCACGATGGGGGGGCGGGCCCCGGGCGGCGGCGGCTGTCCGGCCGCGGCGCGCGAGCGCTGGCCCACCGCGGGCAGCGAGTCGAGCACAGCCGCGTCCCAGGGCAGCTGGAGGAACTCGGCGACGCGGCGCAGCCCGGCCTCCGGCTCGAGCGCCAGCTCCTCGTAGCGGACCTCCATGCAGCGGTCGACCCGAGCCGCGTCGAGCCGGCCCTTGGTGACCTGGCGGGTCCAGTGGCGGGCCGCGGTGTCGACCGCGTCGGGCTTGACCTGCCCGGCCTCCACCATCGAAAGCGCCACGTCGCGGACGTCGCGGATGACGTGGACGAACCGGGCCTCGGGCAGCGCCCCGGCGATCAGGCGCATGACGTGCAGGTAGCCTGGGGTCTCGTCGCCCCAGCGCGGCTTGCCCCGCGAGGCAGCGTAGGCGCCGTAGAACGCCCGCAGCGCGGCCCTGGGCTTGACCGGCCCGGCGGTCGGAAGGCGTTCCATGACGGCGCCGGGGTCCACGCCGAACAGCGGCCAGTGCGGCTCGCCGGCCAGCAGCTCCACCACCCGCTCGGGCTCCGCGCCACCCGCCTCGCACGTCTCGACCAGCTCGGGGACGAAATGCGTCTCGGGCGGGATCGCCAGCTGTGGATGGGCGTCCAGGGCGACGCGCAGCGACGTGGTGCCCGAGCGTGACACGCCCACGATGAACGCAGCCGGAGCGCTGCCGGGCCCGCGCTGCCCTCGGTCGCCGCGTGCCCGGCGGAGTCGACTCGGCAGGCGCATCGGCGCCGCCAGTCTGGCAAACCGGGCGGGCAATGCCTGCAACCAGATCCGTCGCGACCGGGAGGCACTGGCCGGACCGGGGTCGGCGGCCGTTCGGGTTCAAGGCTTTCGGCGGGGCCGGGGAGGTGATGACTCCGGGAAACCCCGCGGACGCGTGCGGCGACGGCCCGCGCGGACTCGCGCGGCTGCTCGGGGTCCGGTGCTAGGCCCGTGAGCGCTTTGGCTACCGTTCCCCTGGTCCGGCTACCCGCACGCACGATGGCCTCCGCCGCTCCGTCACCGCCCACCCAGACGGCTCCCGCCCAGCCGCGCACGCCCGTGCCCGACCCGGTCTCCAGCCGGATCCTGTTCGTCATGTACCACCACCGGTACGTGCGCCAGTTCGAATCGATGATCCGGTCCCTGGCGCAGCGCGGGCACCGGGTCCACATCGCCTTCCAGGTCATGGACGAGCACGTGACCGCCAGGCGCTCGGCCAAGCTCGCCGCCCGGCTGGCGGCCGAGCACGAAGGGGTCACGGTCGGTCGGGCGGCTAACCGGGACGACCCTTGGGTGGCCCTGGCCAGCGCCCTGCGCCGCAGCATCGACTACCTGCGCTACCTCACGCCGCTGTACGAGAAGGCACCAAAGCTGCGCGCCCGCCGCGAGCTGCAGGCGCCGAAGCTGGTGGTCGCGCTGGCCCGGACGCCTCTGCTGCGCGGCCCGCGTGGCATCGCCCTGCTCGGCCGGCTGCTGCGCCTGATCGACCGCGCGGTGCCCGAGAGCGCCAACATCACCGAGTTCATCCGCCGGCAGCGTCCCGAGCTCGTGCTGGTGACGCCTCTGGTCTCCGAGCCCACCCAGGCCGACTACGTGCGCGCGGCGAGAGCGACCGGGGTGCGCTGCGCCCTGTGCGTGGCGAGCTGGGACAACCTGACCAACAAGGGCCTTATGCGGGTGCTCCCCGACCGCGTCTACGTCTGGAACGGTGATCAGCTCAAGGAGGCGGTGGAGCTCCACGGAGTGCCCCGAGAGCGGGTGGTGGTGACCGGGGCGCACACCTTCGACCAGTGGTTCGGACGACGACCGAGCACCGGCCCCGAGGAGTTCCGCCAGCGCACCGCGCTGCCACCTGACCGCCCGTTCCTGCTCTATCTGTGCTCCTCGAAGTTCGTGGCCAAGCGCGAGCCGCCGTTCGTCGAGCGCTGGATCCGGGAGCTGCGCTCGTGCGGCGATCCCCGGCTGGCGCAGGCGGGGGTGCTGGTCCGCCCCCATCCCAAGAGCGGGCACAGCTGGCGTAAGAGCGACCTGGGCCGGGAGCCCGGGGTCAGCGTGTGGCCGCCGACCGGAGCCAGCACCACCAGCGGCCAGGCCAAGGCCGACTACTTCGACTCGATGTATCACTGCATGGGAGTCGTGGGGCTCAACACCAGCGGGCTGATCGAGAGCGCGATCGTCCGCCGCCCGGTCTTCACCGTGCTGCTGCCCGAGTTCGAGTGGGGGCAGGAGGGCACGCTCCACTTCCACTACCTCAAGAGCGAGAACGGCGGCCCGCTGATCGCCGCCCGTACGTTCGAGGAGCACTTCGAGCAGCTCTCGACCACCCTGCGCGACTGGCGCGGCGACGAGCGGGACGGTTTCCTGGTCCGCTTCGTGCGGCCCCACGGGCTGGAGCGGGCGGCGACGCCGATCCTGGTCGGAGCGCTCGAGGAGCAGGTCGCCGCGCCGGCCCCGGGGCCGGCGCCCGTCCAGCCGGGCCGGGCGGTGCTGGTGGTGGTGATCCGTCCGCTGGCCACGCTGGCCACCCTGGCCAGCCTGAGCCGCGAGCGCCTCGAGCGGGTGGCCGGCGCGGCTTCGGACGCGCGACGCTGGGCGCGCCGGCGGCGCAGGTGGGCGCGGCGGGCTCGCAAGCCGCTGCGGCGAGCCATGCGGCGGCTGGCGGCGGCGCCGGGGCGGGCCGCCGGGGTCGCGGCGGGACGCTCGGGCCAGCGGGCCCGCGGCGAGGGTGCACGCCCGGCCGGCGGGGATGGGGACGCGGCGGCTCCCAGGGCCGACGGCGGTGCGCCCGCGCCGCCGAGCACCCGGGTCGGCTCCGTACGCTAGGCGCGGCGACTCGCGGGCGCGGCCCGCGACTCCACGAGGGCCGGCGCCCTCGGCTCCGGCGCGGGCTGGGGCTCCGCCGAAGCCCGGG
>DATAEY010000018.1:0-13028 GCA_036257715.1 Solirubrobacteraceae bacterium
GCCGACGACACGCCGCTCGCCTCGGACAGCTCGCGCATCTTGAGCAGGCCGTTCTGGCTCACGACATGAAGCTCCCCTCGGCGGCCTGGGGCGGGCCGGCGACGGCGCCCGCCTCGGTCAGCGCGGCGATGTCGTCCTCGCTGTAGCCGAGCGCGGTCAGCACCTCGCGCGTGTGCTCGCCGAGCACCGGCGCGGGGCCGCGCGGCCGGCCGGGGGTCCGGGAGAGCTTGATCGGGACGCCCAGCTGGCGGACCGCGCCCGCCCCCGGCTGGTCGAGCTCCACCACCATCCCGCGCGCGCCCACGAGCGCCGAGTCGAGCGCCTCGTCGAGCTCCAGCACGGGCTCGAGGCAGCAGTCGTGCTCGCAGGCGAAGGCCCGCCACTGCTCGCGGGTGCGCTCCAGGAAGATGCGCTCGACCTCGGCGTGGGCGTCGGATCCGGGCGCCTCGAACTGGGCGCCCACCAAGTCGTCCCGACCGACGCCCCGGCACCATGCCTGCCAGAACTTCGGCTCGAGCGCGCCCAGCGTCACCCACCCGTCCGCGCACGCGTACGGGCGGTAGCAGATCAGCCGACCGGCGAGCTCGGGATCGCCGCGGCGCGGCACCACGCCGTCGCACAGGTAGCGTGCCGCCACCATCGCCAGCCACGACAGCGCCCCGTCGGTCATCGAGACGTCGACCAGCTGCCCCCGGCCGGAACGGTCGCGCTCGCGCAGGGCGGCCAGGATGCCGAAGGCGGCCATCAGCGCACCGCCCCCGATGTCCGCGATCTGCCCGCCGGGCTGGATCGGCGGCCCGCCGCGCTCGCCGGTCAGCGCCAGCAGCCCGGTCAGGCCGATGTAGTTGAGGTCGTGCCCCGATCGGTCGCGGTGGGGGCCGTCCTGGCCATAGCCGGTTATGGCGCAGTAGACCAGGCCGGGGTTGCGCTCGCGCAGGCGCTCGAATCCCACGCCGAGCCGGTCGAGCACCCCCGGTCGGAACGACTCCAGCACGACCTCGTACTCGCCGGCTAGGCGGAGCAGGACCTCCCGGCCGGCCGCCTCCTTGAGGTTGATGCGAATCGAGCGCTTGTTGCGGTTCAGGGCCAGGAACAGGGCCGAGTCGGCGCTGTCGGCGGCGCCGTCGTAGCCGGGCGGGGCCCAACGCACGTAGTCGCCCATCCCGGTGTCCTCGACCTTGACCACGTCGGCCCCGAAGTCGGCCAGCAGCAGCGAGCAGAAGCCGCCCGGCAGCAGGCGCGAGAGGTCGAGAACCCGCACGCCCTCCAGCGGGCCGGCGGTCACGAGCCGCTCCTGTGCGACGCCTGGATCGGGTGCGCCAGCGTCTCGCGGCGGCTGAGGCGGTCCGGCGGGCGCAGTCCGATGAGCTTGCGCGCCTCGGCCACCGTGGCCGGCCGGCGACCGACGTCCCCGGTCATCCGCCGGGCGCGGGCGACCAGGTCGCCGTTGGAGCGCGCCATCTCGCCGTCGGGCAGGTAGAAGTTGTCCTCCAGGCCGACTCGGACGGAGCCACCCAGGGTCAGCGCCGCGGCGACCAGCATCCACTGGTCCCGCGAGACGCCGATCACTCCCCAGTGGCTTCCGGCGGGGACGTTCTCGGCCATCTGGGCCAGGTTGCGGGCGCTCGGCGGCACCCCGCCGACCACCCCCATCACGCAGGAGACGTGCAGCGGCGGCTGGAGGACCCCCATGTCGACCAGGGGCGGCAGGGACCCGACGTGGCCGAGGTCGAAGCACTCGTGCTCGGGCTTGATGCCGAAGCCGCGCATCACCGAAAGGAACTCGATGATCTCGTCGAACGGGTTGGCGAACACGGTCTTGAACACGAAGTCCTTGCGCCGGTGCGAGTACTTGGCGTAGTTCATCGACCCCATGTTCAGGGCCGCCACCTCGGGGCGAAGCTCGCGCAGGTAGGCGACTCGCTTCTCCACCGGCACCCCGACCGCGCCCGTCGAGTAGTTGATGATCACGTCGTCCACCTCGGCCAGGATGGCTTCGGTGATCGCCCGGAAGTCCTCGATCTCGTACGACGGCGTGCCGTCCGGCCGGCGGGCGTGGATATGGATCATCACGCCGCCCTCGTCGACGATGCGGCGGGCCTCGGCCGCGTACTCCTGGGGCGTGTAGGGGATCGCCGGGCACTGCTCGCGGTTGGCGATCGTGCCCGAGATCGAGCAGGTGATGACGACCGGGTCCTCGAGGCTCATGCCGCGGCGCCCGCGGGAGCGATCTCCAGGTAGACGGCGTCCCCCACCGCGCCCGCCGTGCGCTCGAACAGGCGGCGCCCGAGGCCGTAGTTGCCCTGAAGCGCGGCCTCGGCGTGCTGCGCGGCCTCGCGCTCCAGCACCCGGGCGCGGCCCTCGGACGAGGGGCCGAGCGGGCGCCCCCGCACCGTGGACGGGCACAGCCGGACCCGGGGATCGCGCCGGATCCGCTTCACCTTGGCCGTGCCGGCGCCGGTGCGCACGTAGGCGCGCCCACGTGACAGCCCGAACCAGACCGGCGTGGGCACCGGATCGCCGCTGGCCCGAAACGTGGTCAGCAGCGCGTACCTTTGACCCTCCAGCGCCGAGAAGTCGGGCCGGTCGCCTGGCCCCCCCACCGCGCGGTACGCCTCGGGGTGGCGCATGCGGTCGTAGAGGCGGTTCTGCAGCTCGGTCAGGCCCATCAGACCGGGACCACCCCGCCGCGCTTCCAGGGCCGCTCCACGTGCTTGTTGGCGGCCATCTCCAGCGCTCGGCAGATGACCGGGCGCGTCTCGCGCGGGTCGATGACGTCGTCGATCATGTCGTTGCGGGCGGCGATGTAGACGTCGATCAGCTCCCGGAAGTTGGCGATCAGCTCCGCCTTCTTGGCCGTCGGGTCCTCGGCCGCCTCCACCTGCTTGCGGAAGATGATCTCCACCGCGCCCTCCGGGCCCATGACGCTGATCTCGGCGGTGGGCCAGGCGACGATCATGTCGGGCTCGTACGCCCTCCCGCACATCACGTAGTAGCCGGCCCCGTAGGCCTTGCGAATCACCACGGTCACCTTGGGGACCGTCGCGTTGGCCACGGCGTAGAGCATCTTGGCCCCGTGGCGGATGATCCCCGCCTCCTCCACCTTGGTGCCGACCATGAAGCCGGGCACGTCCTGGAGGAACAACAGCGGGATCGAGTAGGCGTTGCAGAGGTTGATGAAGCGCGCGGCCTTGTCTGCCGAGTCGTTGTCGAGGATCCCGCCGATCTGTCTGGGCTGGCTGGCCACGATCCCCGCGGGCCGGCCGCCGAAGCGCGCCAGGCAGGTGATCACGGTCTTGGCCCACTGCGGCTTGAGGTCGAAGTACGAGCCGTGGTCGACGATCCGGCGGATGACCTCGTACATGTCGTAGGGCTTGCGGTTGGAGTCCGGAACGATGTCGAGCAGGTCGTCGTCCATGCGGTCGATCGGGTCCTCGCACGGGATCACCGGAGGGCGCTGCTCGCAGTTCTGGGGCATGTAGGAGAGGTACTCCTTGATCCTGGCGATGCACTCCCGGTCATCGGCGACCTCGAGGTCGCCGACGCCCGACCGGCGGCAGTGCACGCGCGAGCCGCCCAGCTCCTCCTGGGTCACGTCCTCGCCCACGGCAGCGCGGACCAGGTGCGGACCCGCCAGGGCCATCGAGCCCTGGCCCTTGACCATCGGCACGAAGTCGGCCAGGCCGGGGATGTAGGCCGTCCCCGCCGCGCAGGGCCCGACCAGGGCGGCGATCTGCGGGATCACGCCGCTCATCACGACCTCCTCGCGGAACAGGTGGCCGGTGCCCGCGAACAGGGAGCCGATGGCCTCTTGGATGCGGGCGCCCGCCGAGTCCAGCAGCCAGACGAACGGAATGCGCTTGGTCAGCGCCAGCTCCCTCAGGCGGCCGACCTTCAGCTCCCCGGTCGCCCCCATCGACCCGGCCATGACCGTGAAGTCGTAGGCGCAGACCGCCACCATCCGCCCGTCCACCTTGCCGTAGCCGGTGACCACCCCGTCGGCGGGCGCCTCCTTGCCGTCCATCGCGCGCTGGGAGAAGTGAGGGCCGCCGTGGATGCCCAGCTCGGTGAAGGTGCCCTCGTCGATCAGCAGCGCGATCCGCTCGCGGGCGGTGAGCTTGCCGGCGTCGTGCTGGCGCGCGATCTTCTCCGGTCCGCCACCGAGCCTGGCCCTCTCCCGGCGGGCATGCAGCTCCTCGGCCAGCGGCCGCAGGATCGACGGAGGGCGCGTCTCAGTGGCCATGAGTCGCCGCCCCCAGCAGCGGGTCGACCGCCCCGGCCAGCAGGTCGGCGCAGCGCGCGCGCTCGGCCGGGTCGTCGGGAGCGTTGAACGCGGCCAGCTCGAGCCCCACCACCCGGCAGGACCCGGCCATCGCCTCGAGCAGGTCGTAGAGCTTGTCGGCGCTCAGGCCGCCGTCGGCCGGGAACTGCGCCGGAAACACCGCCGGGTCGAGCACGTCGGGATCCAGGTGGACGTAGACCGGCGCGCCGTCGAGCGCATTGGCCAGGTAGACGAGCGTCTCCAGCGACGCCCCGATCACCGTCGCCCGGCTTCGCTCCAGCAGCTCACGCTCGCCCGGATCGAGCTCGCGAACGCCGCACAGCACCACCCGCTCGGCCGGGAACGGCGGCTGGCCGAGCCCCGGGTCCCAGCGCCCGCACGCCCCGGCCAGCGACATGCCGCCCAGCCATCCGCTGGGGCTGGTCTCGGGCGTGTTGAAGTCGCCGTGGGCGTCGAGCCAAAGCACCTTCGCGTCCGGCTCGTGACGGGCCAGCGCCGGCAGCGTCGCGATGCAGATCGAGCAGTCGCCGTGGACGAGCACCGGAAGGCGGCCCTCGGTCAGCGCGTCGTCGAGCTGCCCGCCGGCCTCGAGCAGGCACCCGTGGGCGGCGGACAGGTCGTCGGCGTACGACCGTTGCGGCGGCGGCGGCGACGGCGTCCCGATCAGCCGAGGGCGGATGTCGAGCCGCGCCGCGAGCGAGTGGACGAGGGCCTCGACGCCGAGCGCGCAGGAGCCGGGCTCGGAGATGCGGCAGCGCAGTCCCACCAGGCTGGCCGGCCGCGTCGCCTCCACGGCGGGGCTCATCTTCCCTTCCACACCGGCTCCCGCTTCTCGAAGAAGGCGGTCACCCCCTCGACCACGTCCTCGGTCGACAGGGCCAGTGCCAGCTGGGAGCGCAGGTACTCCAGCGCGTCGTCCAGCGGCATGTCCTGCTGGCGGAACATCGCCTCCTTGCCCAGGCGCATGATCACCGGCGACCTCGAGGCCAGCTTCCCGGCCCACTCCTGCGCCGCGGCGGCCAGCTCGCCCGCCGGCACCACGCGGTTGACGATCCCGGCCTCCTTGGCCTCCTGCGCGCTGATCCGCTCGCCCAGCAGCAGCAGCTCATTGGTGCGCTTGCGCGGAACGTTGCGGTAGATCAGCGCCATGATCATGAACGGGAAGGCGCCGACGTTGATCTCCGGAGTGCCGAACTCGGCCGCCTCGCTGGCGATCACCAGGTCGCAGGCCAGCGCGATCCCCAGCGCCCCGGCCAGGACATGGCCGTTGGCGGCGCAGATGGTCGGCTTGGGCAGCCCGGCGATCAGCTCGAACAGCCGGGGCAGCCGCCCGGTGAAGCCGAAGTGCTTGTGCACCAGGGGGACGTCGGCGGCGAACCCGCCCAGGTTCGCCCCCGACGAGAACACGCGGTCGTGGGAGGAGGTGAGCACGACGCAGCGCACGTCGTCGTCATCGCGCGCCGCCTCGTAGGCCCCGATCAGCTCGCCCAGCAGCTCAGGCGAGAGGGCGTTGCGGTTCTCGGGCTGGTCGAGCGTGATGGTGGCGACGCCGGTGTCGGCGACGTCGTAGCGGAGCGTCTCGTAGGACAAGCGCGTGCGGTAAGTGGGAAGTCCTACTGTTTACTTTTACCAGTCGGTGGTCTACGGTGCCAGCGTTCACCCCGACTCAGGAGCCACCCTACCGTGAGCAGCCCCGCGTCCGCCCCCGTCGACGCCGCCGCATCGGACACCGTCCTGCGCCCGGACTTCGGCGCCCGCCGCCGGCACTTCATCTTCGAGGACCACCACGACCGTCTGCGGGAGTCGATCCACGCCTTCGTGACCAGGGAGCTGGCCCCGCACGCCGAGGAGTGGGAGGAGACGACCTTCCCCGACTGGGTGTTCAGGCGGATGGGCGAGCTGGGCTTCCTCGGGCTCTCCTACCCCGAGCAGTACGGCGGCCAGGGCGGCGACTACTACTGCAACCTGGTGCTGGCCGAGGAGATGACCCACTCCAACTCGGGCGGGCTGGCGATGGGCGTCGCGGTGCACACCGACATGGCCACCCCGCCGATCTTCCTGTTCGGCACCGAGGAGCAGAAGCAGCGCTACCTGGTCCCCTCGATCCGCGGCGAGAAGATCTCCTGCCTGGGCATCACGGAGCCGGACGCCGGCTCGGACGTCGCCGGGATCAAGACCCGCGCAGTGCGCGACGGCGCCGAATGGGTCATCAACGGGTCGAAGACCTACATCACCAACGGCCACCGCGCGGACTTCATCGTGCTCGTCGCCAAGAGCGACCCGGACGCCGGCTACGACGGCTTCACCCTGTTCCTGGTGGACATGGAGCTGCCCGGCGTGATCCGCGAGAAGAAGCTGGAGAAGCTCGGCATGCACGCCTCCGACACCGCGCTGCTGGCCTTCCAGGACGTGCGGGTCCCCGCCGACGCCGCGCTCGGACAGGTCGGCAAGGGCTTCTACCACATCATGTGGGAGCTGCAGGGCGAGCGCCTGATCGGGGCTGCCGGCTGCGTCGCCGGCGCCCAGAAGTGCTTCGACCGCACGCTGGAATACGCCAAGGAGCGGATCGCGTTCGGCCGCCCGATCGGCAGCTTCCAGGTCATCCGCCACAAGTTCGCCGAGATGGCGACGAAGATCGAGTCGGCGCGCCAGATGGTCTACACCACCGCGTGGCGCTTCCAGAACGGCGAGTACCCGGTGCGCGAGATCTCGATGGCCAAGCTCCATGCCGCCCGGGTCGCGGTCGAGGTGGCCGACGAGTGCATCCAGATCCACGGCGGCGCCGGCTACATGAAGGAGTACGGGGTCGAGCGCGTGTGGCGCGACATGCGCCTGAACCGGATCGGGGCGGGCACCGACGAGATCATGCTCGACCTCATCGGGCGGTCGTACGGCGTGTGAACAAGACGCCGTACGCCCGTGACCGGGCGGCTTTGCCGCCCTCCCGGCCTCACAGCTGCGCCCCTGCAAACGGCAAGGGCTCCGCTGTTCGGGCGGTCGTACGGCGTGTGAACAAGACGCCGTACGCCCGTGACCGGGCGGCTTTGCCGCCCTCCCGGCCTCACAGCTGCGCCCCTGCAAACGGCAAGGGCTCCGCTGTTCGGCCACGTTACATTGGTCCCTGAGCTCTCGTGGGCGAGCTTCTCGAGCACATTCACAGCTACTACGAGGCGCTGAACACCGGCGACCCCGAGCGGATCGCCTCGCACTTCACGGACGACGCCGTCCACTACTACACGCGCATGGCGCCGCATCGGGGCGCCATGACGATCGGCGAGCACACCCGGATGGCGGTGGAGAGGCTCTCCGGCCGCTGGTACGTCGAGAACGGCATCGAGCACGGCGACCAGGCGTGCATCGAGTGGACGATGACCTGGCGGGACCCCAGGTCGGGTGCGCCCCGCCTCGACCGGGGGACCGAGTGGTTTCGCTTCCGCGACGGCCGCATCGCCGAGGTCCGCGCCTACTTCCACTCCAACGAGAAGAACCGCTCGGGCGACCTGATGGGCTTCGACCACGCCGGGCGCGGCTACACCGTGCTCGAGTCGGGCGAGGCCGAGGGGGTCTCCGGGGAGACCGCCGCCCCGCCGCGGTGAGCGGGCCGTCGGCGCTCGAGCGGAGGGGCCTTCCGAAGGCCGCGCCGCGCCGGCCACCGCCGCCGTTCACGCAGGAGCACGAGGAGTTCCGTGCCGCCGTACGGCGGTTCGTCGAGACCGAGCTGCGGCCCCGGGCGCCCGAGTGGGAACACGCGCGCTGGTTCCCCAACGAGGTCTTCCACCGGCTGGCCGAACTCGGCTACCTGGGGCTGAAGTTTGAGGAGCGCTACGGCGGGCAGGGCGGCGGCTACGTGGCGGACGCGGTGTTCGCCGAGGAACTCGCGCGCTGCGGGTCGGGCGGCCTGGCGGCCGGCATCGGCGCGCACACCTCGATCGCGCTGCCGCCGGTGTGGAAGTTCGGCACCGAGGAGCAGAAGCAGCGCTACCTGGTGCCCGGCATCCGGGGGGAGAAGATCGCGGCGCTCGGGATCACCGAGCCCGACGCGGGCTCGGACGTGGCCTCGATCAAGACGCGCGCCACCAGGGTCGAGGGCGGCTGGACGCTGCGCGGCTCCAAGACGTTCATCACCAACGGGGTGCGGGCCGACTTCGTCGTCACCGCGGCGCGCACGACCGCCGAGGGCGGCCACCGCGGTCTGTCGTTCTTCATCGTGGACAAGGGCCCGGGCGTCGAGGCGGGCAAGCTGGAGAAGCTGGGATGGCACGCGTCCGACACGGCGCTGATCTCGTTCGACGACGCCTTCGTGCCGGAGGAGAACCTGCTGGGAGAGCAGGACGGCGGCTTCTACCTGATCATGGCCAACTTCCAGTGGGAGCGCCTGCTGATGGCGCTGGGGTCGCTGGGCGGGATGCAGGCGGCGTTCGAGCGCACGCTGGAGTTCGCCCGCGAGCGCACCGCCTTCGGCAGACCGATCGGATCCCACCAGGCGATCCGGCACAAGCTCGCGGAGATGGCCACCACGATCGAGGCCGGGCGCTGCCTGACCTATCACGCGCTGAGGGGGTTCGTGGAGAGCGGCGACGCGGTACGGGAGGTGACGATGGCCAAGCTGGCCACCCAGCGCGCCGCGTTCGAGCTGATGGACACCTGCCTGCAGATCCACGGCGGCGCCGGGTACATGCGCGAGTACGACATCGAGCGCGCCGCTCGCGACGCCCGGCTCGGCCCGATCGGCGGCGGCACCGACGAGATCATGAAGGAGATCCTGGGCAAGTCGCTGGGGCTCTAACCCCTCAGCCCGCCATGCCCCGCCCGGACGAGGCGGCTCGGCTAGGCTCGCCGCGGCAAACCGAGCGAGGGAGGAGCCGTGGCCCAGACCGTGCACACCGAGCAGGCGGGGCGGGTGCTGACCGTCCGGCTCGACAACCCGCCGCGCAACTTCATGACCGGTGGGATGGTCGCCGAGCTCGAGGCGCTGATGCGCTCGCTCGACGGCGAGCGCTCGGTCGGGGCGGTGGTGATCACCGGCGCGATGGAGGGCGTCTTCATCACCCACTACGACGTCCGCGAGATCCTGACGGGGGTGGAGTCCATCGGCACGACGGTCCCGTCGGCCGCGACGGGCGGCGCCCTGCGGGTGACCGGCGCGCTGCGGCGCCTCCCGCCCGTCGAGCGGGCACTGCGTCGCTCGCCCGCCGCGGGCCTGGTCGAGCTGCGACGCATCCATGACCTGTTCCTGGGCATGAACGCCTCCGACAAGGTGTTCATCGCGGCCATCAACGGCCTGGCCATGGGCGGCGGTTGCGAGCTGGCGCTCGCCTGCGACGTCCGCCTGATGGCCGACGGGGAAGGTCGCATTGGGCTTCCCGAGATCACCCTCGGGATCATCCCCGGCGCCGGAGGCACCCAGCGGCTGGCCCGGCTGCTGGGCGGCGGCCGGGCGCTGGAGATGATGCTCGAGGGGCGGGTGCTGACTCCCCTCGAGGCCGAGGCGGCGGGCCTGGTTCACCGGGTCGTCGCGCCGGAGGCGCTGGCTCAGGAGGCGGCCGCGACCGCGCAGCGCCTCGCGCGCCGGGCGCCGGCCACCGTGGCCGCCATCAAGCGGGCGGTCTACCAGGGCGCCTCGCGCCCGCTGGGCCAGGGCCTGCACGTCGAGCGCGCCGAGTTCGCGGCGGTCTCCAGCCAGCCGCCCGCGCTGCGGGCGATGCGCGCCTACGTCGACCAGGTCGAGCGGATGGGCGACGCGCCGTGGCGGGTGGAGGAGCTCATGGAGGCCTGGCAGGCCGGCACGGCGGTCGACCTCACCGCCTAGGAGGCACAAGCTAGGCCGTGGTCGCCTCCAGCCCAAACAGGCGCTGTGCATAGGCGGGAGCGCTAAGCCGACGCCGTCGCCTTCGCCGTCGCGGCGCGGCGGCGCCACCCCCACGCGGCCAGCCAAACGGCGATCACCAGGCTCCCGAGCGCCACGGCGCGCAGCAGGTCGTCGATCGCGGCGCCCTCGGACCGGTGGTGCCCGGTCAGCAGCTCGAGCACGGTCGCGCTCACCGCGACGAACAGCCCGGCCACGGCAACCACCACCGTGAGCGTGACGCCCGACGCCTCGCCGGCGCGCTCGGGCCGGACGACCGCCTGCGTCCCGACGCTGACGAACGACCAGCCGAGCCCGTAGCCGGCGCCGAAGAGCGCGAACGCCGGCACGTAGAGCAGCCAGTTCCGGGCCGAGGCGACCAGCAGCAGCCCCACACCACCGGCGCCGATGGCCATCGCCATGACCCCGAGCGCCGGCAGCCGGGCACCGAGGTAGCCGGAGGCCGGACCGGCGAAGGCCAGGCACAGGGCCGGGGCGAGGAACACCACCCCCGCCAGGAGCGGCGAGAGGCCGAGCACCTGCTGCAGGTAGAGCGTCGAGGCGAAGGTGGTCACGCAGAACGCCACGTTCGCCA
The DNA here is from genome assembly GCA_036257715.1 of Solirubrobacteraceae bacterium. Taxonomy (GTDB): domain Bacteria; phylum Actinomycetota; class Thermoleophilia; order Solirubrobacterales; family Solirubrobacteraceae; genus DATAEY01. The sequence goes on from DATAEY010000018.1 coordinate 10,723, forward strand.
CCATCCCGGCCAGGGTGACCGCCACGTAGGGCGCGTTGCGAAACAGCGACAGGTCGACGAGCGGGAAGCGCGCCCGCCGCTCGACGGCCACGAAGCCGGCGAGCAGCGCCACGCCGGCGGCGAAGACGCCGAGCGTACGGGCGTCGCCCCACCCCCACGTCTGTCCCCGATCCACCGCCAGGGTGATCGAGGCGACGCCGGCGGCCACCGTCGCCAGCCCGGGAAGGTCGATTCGCCGCGGCGCCGTCTCGTCGCGCGACTCGGCCACCGCGCCGGCCACGAGCGCGAGGGCCAGCGCCGCGAAGGGAAGGTTGAAGAAGAACACCCAGCGCCACCCGAGGTGCTGGCTGACGGCGCCGCCCACGAACGGCCCGATCGCGGTGCCCACCGCGGCCAGGCCGTAGACGTCGCCGATGGCGCCGCCGCGGCGATCCGCCGGGAAGGCGTTGGTGACCACGGCGATGGTGAGCGGGAACAGCAGGGCGGCCCCCAGCCCCTGGACCACCCGGAACCCGAACACCACCTCCTTGGATGGGGCCAGCCCGCAGGCCAGCGACGCCAGGGCGAAGATGGCGATCCCCGTCAGCAGCATCCGGCGGCGGCCGAGGATGTCGCCCAGCCTTCCGCCCGGAATCAGCAGGGCGCCGCCCGCGAGCATGTAGCCGCTGATCACCCACTGCATGTCGGTGGTGGTGGCATGCAGGTCGCGCGCCATCGACGGCACCGCGAGGTTGAGCGCGAAGAAGTCGAGGTCGACCAGGAACATGGCCAGCGAGACGCCGACCAGGACCCGCCGCAGCCGGCGCTCATCCCGGGCGCTGCTCCCCATTGCGTCATGATGCCGCGTTCACACGCTGACAAGGAGCTGACCAGTGGGGGTTCTCGACGAGAAGGTGGCGATCGTGACCGGCAGCGCCCGGGGGATCGGGCGCGCCGCGGCCGAGCTCCTGTGCGAGCACGGGGCCAGGGTGCTGATCAACGACCTAGACGGCGACGTCGCCGAGCAGACGGCCGGCGAGCTCCAGGGCGAGACCGTCGTCTATGCGGGCGACCTCACCGCGCAGCGCGCCTGCGACGAGCTGGTGCAGACCGCGATCGACGCCTGGGGCAAGCTCGACATCGTGATCAACAACGCGGGCTACACCCGCGACGCCCCGATCCACAAGATGTCCGACCGCGACTTCCTGGCCATGCTGGACATCCATACCGTCGTGCCCTTCCGGATCCTGCGGGCCGCTGCCCCCCACCTGCGCGAGCCGGCCAAGCGGGAGCGCGAGGAGGGACGCGAGGTGTTTCGCAAGGTGGTCAACGTCACCTCGATCTCGGGCACCATGGGCAACGCCGGCCAGGCCAACTACTCCTCGGGCAAGGCGGGTGTCGTGGGCCTGACCAAGACGCTGGCCAAGGAGTGGGGCCAGTTCAAGATCAACGTCAACGCCGTCGCCTTCGGCTACATCGAGACGCGCCTGACCGCGTCCAAGGACGAGTCCAACGTGATGGAGATCGGGGGCGAGAGGGTCCAGCTGGGCATCCCCGACCAGCTGCGGGGGATGGCGGCCATGGTAATCCCGCTGGGACGTCCCGGCACCACCCAGGAGGCGGCCGGCGGGGTCTTCTTCCTGTGCTCGCCATGGTCGAACTACGTGCACGGGCAGGTGCTCAACGTCACCGGGGGCCAGTTCAGCGGGATGACGACGTAGCGCAGGCCCGCCGTGGTCCGCGTCCCCGCGCTGGCCGGCGTCCTGGCCGTTGCCTTGGTGCTCCTGTCGCCCGCCGCCTCGTCCGGCGCGGCGGTCGGCTCCCGCCGGCTGACCGTCATGACGTTCAACGTCGCGCACGGGGCCCTCGCGCCCGGCGGTCTGAGGCGCGTGGCCGCGGTGGTCGCATCGGCGCGACCCGACGTGGTGGGACTCCAGGAGGTCGACCGCTCGTGGTCGCGCAGCGGTGGTGCCGACCAGGCCGCCGAGCTCGGCCGGCGGCTGGGGATGCAGAGCCGGTTCACGGCGACCCTGGACTGCGGCCCCTCGGACCTCGAGGCCGACGGCGTCTGCCAGTACGGGACCGCGGTCCTGAGCCGTTTCCCGATCGTGACCGCCAGCGAGCGCCGCTACCGGCTGCCCGGCGGCGCAGGGGAGGAGCCGCGGGCCCTGGCGCGCGCGACGATCGACGTCCGCGGGCGGATGGTGGACGTCTTCAACACCCACCTGTCATTCCGGGCGCCCTCGCGGGTGCGCCAGGTCGCGGTGATCAAGCGCCTGCTGCGCCAAGACCGCCGGCCCTTCGTGCTCACGGGGGATCTGAACGCG
>DATAEY010000019.1:0-4195 GCA_036257715.1 Solirubrobacteraceae bacterium
GCAACGCTCGTGATGCTGCCGGGCGGTGTCACCCGCCGGGCGGCGGTGGTCGCGGCGCTGGTCCCGGTCGCTGCGATCGCGGTGCTCGTGCTCCTCGACCTCGGATTGTCAGGGGGCGACCATCTGTCGCGGAACCTCCTGCGCACCGAGAACCTGCAGGAGCTTTGGGAGCTGGTCTACCGGCGCTACGAGCTCGCCGCGCAGTCGCTGGTGCGCGGGCGGACTCCGGCCTACTTCCTGGGCGCGGCGCTGGCCGCGGCGTTCGGCTGGCGCAACCGCGGCTTCCTGTACTCCAACGTCAGCGTGGACCCGGCGTGGCGCGCCCTGCTTCTCGGCGGCCTGGCGGCCGGCGTGGTCGGGATGCTCACCAACGACTCCGGACCGGTCCTGCTCATCAATGCGGTCGTCGCGCTGGGCGCCGTGACCGTTTACGTGCTCGGGAAGCCGGGCGCCTTCCTGCCGCCCGCCGCCGACGATCGCGCGCGATGGCCGTCCGACCGGGTGGACGAGCCGCCCGCCAGGCCGGTCCTGACCGGCTGATGCTCCGCCGGGCGCTGGCGGGGGCGGTGTGCGCGCTCCTGGTCTGTCCGGCCGGCGCGTCCGCCGCGCCGCGGGCCTTGCTGGTGTTCCTGCCTGGGCCGGCGCCCGCCAAGGCGCGACCGGCATCGCCCGATCCGCTGCTGCGCGCGCTGGAGCGCCGGCCGCTGGCCACCGGGCTCATGGGGCCGACCCAGGGCACGTACACGCCCCAGCAGGCCCTGCTGGACATCACCCAGGGCATCCGCCTCTCGCCTCCGGCCTACTCCCCCCAGCTCCCGGGACGGCTGCGGTTGAGGGTGATCGGCCGCTCCGGGGTCATCGTGGGCTGGCCCCCCGTCCTGCGCCGCGCGGCGAGCGCGCCCAGCGACATCGTGCCGGGACGGCTGGCCTCGGCCATCCCGGGGGGTGCCGGCTTTGCCGCGCTGGCCGGCGCAAGCACGCTGGACGCGGTCGCCGCCGCCGACCGGCGGGGGCGAGTGGCCGAGGTCTCACTGGGACCGGCGAGTACGGTCGTCGCGCGCGCACGCGCCCTTCTGCGCCGCCATCGCCTGGTCGTGGTTCAGCTGGCTCCGCCGCTCGCCGCCGCCGAGCGAGCGCTCGACTCGCTGATGGCCACACGCGGGCCGGAGGAGCTGCTGGTGGCGGTCCAGTCCCCGCCCCGGATCACCTCCCTGCAGCCGCTGCCGATCGGCATCGCCGCCCGTGGCGGCGCCGGCCTCGGCGTGACCTCGGACACCACGCGCACCCGCGGGGTGGTCGCCGGGATCGACCTGCTGCCCACCATCCTGCGCCACCTGCGCCTCCGAGTGGCCCCGACGGTGACCGGGCAGCCCATCCGCCTCGAGCCGCGAACCGCGGCGCCGGCGCTCGAGCGGCTGCGCATCCGCTACTCCCACGTCGCCCCGCGCCGCGTGCTGACCCTCGAGACGATGGTCGCGGGCTGGGCGCTGCTCACGCTGGCCCTGGCCGCGGCCCGCGGCGCCGCCGGGGCGCGGCGCGGTCTGCGCCTGGGCGCCCTGGCCTTCCTGTGGACACCAACCGTCGTGCTCGTGCCGTCGGCGCTCGACCCGCCGTCGGCCGGCGTGGAGGCGGCCGTCGTAGCGGCCGGCACCTTCGGACTGGCCCTGCTCACCGATCGCCTCCTGCCGTGGCCGCGCGGGCCGATCGCCCCGGCCGCGGTGTGCCTGGCCGCCTACACCTTCGACCTGGCGGCCGGCACCGACCTGATCGAGCTGTCGCTGCTGGGGCCCAACCCGCGGTCGGGCGCGCGCTTCTTCGGGATCGGCAACGAGCTAGAGCCCGCCCTCCCCATCCTCCTGTTCGTGGGTCTCGCCGCCCTTCTGAGCTGGCGGCCGCGGTCGCGGCGGATGGCGTTCGCCTTCGCCGCGCTGGGCACGGTGCTGGCCGCGGTGGTGGGCTCGGGATACCTCGGCGCGGACGTTGGTGGGGTCATCACGGTCAGCGCCGGCGCGGCCGTCGCCACCCTCGCCGTCCTTCCGGGCGGCGTCACCCGGCGCGGGGTGGCGGTGGCGGTCTGCGTGCCGGCGGCGGCGGTCGGGCTGCTGGCCCTGCTCGACCTCGTGACCGGGGCGAGCAGCCACTTCGCTCGCAACGTCCTGGAGTCGCAGGGCGGCGCCAGCCTCTGGGACGTCGTCGGACGCCGCTACCACCTCGCCTATCGGGCGCTGTTCCGGGGGCTCATGCCGCTCTCGGTCACCGTGTCGATCGCCGCCACCGTGGCGGCGATCGCCATGCGGCGCCGGCTCTACGCCGCCCTGCCCGGACCGGCGTGGCGGGCGGCGCTGCTAGGAGGTCTGGCGTCGGGGGTGGTGGGCGCCCTGACCAACGACTCCGGGCCGCTGTTGTTCGTGGTCGCCGTGGTGGTGCTGGGCGTGATCACCGCCTACCTGGCGGGGGGCGCGGGGCACCCGGCGGCGGCCGCGGCAGCCCCGGGCGCACGCGCCCGCCCAGCCCAGTCCGAGCGGCCCGCCGCGCCGGCGATGCAACAATCTCCGGCCGCCACCGACCCGGAGGGCGGGCGCCCGCCCGCCACCGTGCCATGACCCGCATCGCGCTCGTCTCCCCGTACTCGTGGACCTATCCGGGGGGCGTAACCCGCCACATCGAGGCCCTGGCCGAGCAGTTCATCGCCCTGGGCCACGAGGTCCGGGTGTTTGCCCCCACCGACCCCGACGACCGTCTCTCGCGCTGGCTGCACCGCGGAGCGGCACCGCAGGCGCGCTCTCTGCCCGATCACGTCGTCCGATTGGGCCGCACCGTCGGGCTGCCCGCCAACGGCGCGGTCTCGAACCTGTCGCTCACACCCGGCGGGGTGACCGCCATGCGCCGCGAGCTGCGCCGGGGCGGCTTCGACGTGGTCCACCTGCACGAGCCGGTCGCGCCGGCGCTGTGCTGGGACGCGTTGGTGTCGACCGACGCGCCGCTGGTCGGCACGTTCCACTGCTACTCGGAGAACCCCGTCTCCAACAACCTCGCCAACCTCATCGGCGCACGGCGGATGCTCAACCACCTGCGGGTGCGCATCGCGGTCTCACAGGCGGCGGCCTGGACCGGCCGGCGCTTCTACGGCGGCCACTACCGGGTGATCCCGAACGGGGTGGTGGAGGACGGCCGCCTGCCGGACCCGGCCGACGGCGAGCCCGACGGGCTGCGCATCGCCTTCGTGGGACAGGCGGTGGAGCGCAAGGGCCTTCCGGTACTGCTGCGCGCGTTCGAGGCGCTTCGCGAGCAGGTGCCCGCGCGCCTCCAGGTGATCGGAGCGACCGACGAGGAGGTCCGTCCACTGCTGCTCGACGGACGCGGCGTCGAGGTGCTGGGCAAGGTCTCGGACCAGCGCAAGCGCTGCGCGCTCGCCGAGGCCGATGTCCTCTGCGCGCCCTCGCTGGGGGGTGAGAGCTTCGGGATGGTCCTGACCGAGGCCTTCGCCGCCGGCACGCCGGTGGTCGCCTCGGACATTGCCGGCTATCGCGACGTGGTCCGGCCCGGTCGCGACGGGATGCTGGTGCCCCGCGGCGACGCCGCGGCGCTGGCCGGGGCGCTGCACGATCTGTGGCTCGACCCGGATCGCCGCCGGACGCTGTCGGCCGGCGCCGCCGAGGCCGCCGGCCGCTACCGTTGGTCGCGCATCGCCGGGGACGTCCTAGAGGCCTACGACGACGCCCGCAGCGTGCCCGCCCCGACGGGGGTCCTCCGCCGCGCCGCGGTCCGCGTGGGGACTCTCCCGAGCGACGGGCTCGCTCGCGCGCCGGCGCGCCGCCTCCCGACCCTGGAGCCGCCCGCCAGTGGCGAGCGACGTCCGGCGGTGGCGCTGGCCCGGCGCATCGGCATCGCGATCGCGGCCGCGGCCGGGCTCGTGCTGGCGCTCCTGGCCCTGCGCCGCATCGGGGTGGTGGACATCGCCCGCGCGCTGCTGGACTCGAGCCCGGTCTGGGTCCTCGTCTCCCTGGGCCTGATGGCCTCGTCGATGGTGCTGCGCGCCCTGGCCTGGCACGCGATCCTGAGAGCGGCGCTGCCCGAAGCCGGCGTCAAGCGCCGCGACGCCATGCAGGGGACGTTCATCGGGGTGCTCATGTCGGCGACCCTGCCCGCGCGCCTGGGGGAGCCGTCGCGCGCCTTCGTGGTGGCGCGGCGGACC
>DATAEY010000020.1:0-3478 GCA_036257715.1 Solirubrobacteraceae bacterium
GATCGGGTTGCGGATCTCGGCGGCGCGCGAGAAGGCGTGAATGCGGAACTCCACCTCGCCGGTGTCCAGCCACTTCCACACCTCGTAGTCCATCTGCCCCTTCTCCAGGTGGCCCTGGAGGGTGCGGTAGTTCCAGCCCCACACCCGCACGGCGCGGGCGTCCACCTCACGGGTCTCGTCGTACACGCCGCCGACCCGCACGCCGAGGTGGAAGCGCAGCCCGTAGAAGCGCGCCTCGAGCAGCATGTCCCGCTGGTCGAGCGGGTCGTCGGGGCGGAAGACCGCGCGGATGATCGAGCGGTCCGCGAACTCGTAGTTGCGCATCAGGCCCTGCGCCACCTCCCAGCTGCCGCCGGGGACCGGCGGGCCGGGCGGCTCGCCGGGCAGCGGCCAGCAGCAGTCGTCGACGTGCCACCCGTGCGCCGGCGTGAACTCCGCCCGCCGGCTGAGGTCGAAGTTCAGGGCGGCGTCGTGCAGCTCGTCGAGCGCGCCGCGGCTCGCCGCCTGCCCGGGCGCCCCGTCGCCGACGGGCAGCTCGAGCACCCGACGGGTATCGATGTCCACGCCGCCGGTCATGCGCCCGCCCGACAGCCGCACCACCCCCTCGAGCACCGACGTCCACATGTGCAGCTGGGTTTCCTTGGCCATTCGCACGCGGTCGTAGAGGAGGTGGACCAGCCAATCGGCGCTGCGCGCCCAGGACTCGATCGAGAACAGGATCAGCTCGCCCGGCTCGACCCAGAAGCGGATCTGGCCGGCCTCGAGATGGCCCTCCAGGGTGACCAGGCGGAACGAGGTCGGCGTGACCTCGACCACCCGGACGGGGCCGTCCCAGGGGCCGGGCATGCGCACCACGTACTCGTCGCCGAGCGCCATCCGCCCCTCCTCGCCGCGGACCTTCTGGAAGCTGGCGAACTCGCTGGGCGCCACGTGGTCGATGTCGGCGCTCACCCGGGCGAAGAGCTCCTCCGCTGAGATGCGCGACTCGCGGATCCGCGTGCGGTACCGGCGGTGGAACAGCGGGCCGACTCCGTCGTCGGGCGTCTGGACGTCGTCGGCGTCGAAGCCCGGCGGAGGCGCGGGCGGCCCGTCGCGCTTGACGGTCCCCGCCCGCTCGCGGCGGTGCATGGGGGTCGTCCGCCACATGTAGCGCCACGAGGTGAGGCCGACGCCCAGCGGCCAGCGGGCGGCGGTGGCGAGGCGGCGCGAGAGTCTGGGTCTGCGGGACACGGAGCCCGGCATATACCCGCGCCGGGCCGGATGCGTACATGCGGGCGGTCGGCCGCCCTTACCGCCCCCGGCCGCATGCATACATGCGAGCGGTCGACCCAGGGTAGGTTGGCCGGCGTGCTGAGCAAGGTCCTATTCGACGTCGGCGTCCGCGCCGGCCACCTCCAGGTGCTTTCCCTCTCCTCAGTGGGGCTGTGCATCGGCCTCTGGATCCGCGCCAAGACGGTGGACCAGGAGGAGCGCGGGAACGCCGAGCGCCGGGCGCTGTTCGTCGGCCTGTGGCCGCCGATGATCTGGCTCATCGGCGACTCCGTCGAGCGCCACGCGCTGTCGCGCCGGCGTCGGCTGTTCTGAGCCGCGGCGCGCGAGGAGATGAGGATCTGGGACGTCGAGCCGGCGCGCCTGTGCCGCTCCCACCTGGTAGGTGAGCACCGCGAGATCCACGCGGTGTGGACGATCCTGACCGAGGGCAGGTCGGGATATGCCCGGCATCCCGAGGTGCGCCGCTGGGAAGGCAAGCTCGCGGCGCTGTACGCCCGCCACGAGGCGGTCGTGACCGAGATGGTGCGCCGCGGGTACGGGCACCGCAGCCCGCTCGATCCGGCGCTGGCCACCGGCGCGGATCGGCAGGACCAGCACCTCGCCTCGGCCGAGGAGCAGCTCACGATCCTCGCGGCGAAGGGCTGCGACTGCCCGGTCGAGCCATAGGCGTCGGCCGCCCGCAAATTGCAGCCGAAGAGGCGTGTCAGGATCCGCCCTCTCTGATGGACTGAGTCGGTGGTGGAAGCAGCGGCCAGACCGGCGCATCGCATCGTCACCGGACCGGTGGCGGCGATCGAGCCTGCGCTGGTCGACCACGCCTTCGCGGCCAAGCGCGGAGACCCGCTGCGGCCGGTGGTCATCCTGGTCGGCGAGACGCTGCTGCGCCCGTACCTGCGCCGGCGCCTAGCCGAGCTCGGCGGCCCTCACCTCAACATCCACGTCCTGACCGTCGCCGAGCTGGGCCTGCGGCTGGGCGAGCGGGCGATGATCTCGGCGCGGCGGCTGCCGCTCCCGGTGCTGGCCGACCGCATCCTGACCCACGAGGCGGCGCTGGCCAGTCCCGGCTACTTCGACGCCGTCCGGGGGACGCTCGGTTTCGGGCAGGTCCTGCATCGGACGCTGGGCGACCTCCAACGCGCGGGCATCACGCCCGAGCGGCTGGGCGAGGCCGCGGACGGCCAGCCCGAACGCGAGAAGGTGGACGCGCTGGCCGCCATGGCGAAGCGCCATGCCGAGCTGCGCGCCGACCACTACGACGCCGATGACGCCCTGGCCGCCGCCGACCCCGAACGGCTGGGCGCCGACCAGCTGCTGGTCTACGGCCTTTGGGAGGCCCCGGAGATCCTGCGCCGCGCGATCGCCGGCATCGGGGAGCGGTTCCCGGTCACCGCCTACTTCGCCACCGCGCATCCCGCGGCCGACCGGGCCCACGCGGGCCTGCGCGGGTGGCTGACCGAGGCGCTGGGCGCCCGCTCGGAGCACCTGTCAGCGACCGTCGACGGAGGCACCCTCCTGGGCCGTCTGCACTCGCGCCTCGGTGCCCGCCGGCCGGAGCCGGCGGCGAGCCCGGGCGATGGCAGCGTCGGGATTGTCTCGGCGCCGGACCCCAGCCGCGAGGTGGCCGCGGCGCTGCGGACCTGCCTGGCCTGGGCCCGCGAGGACATCGCCTTCCACGAGATGGCGATCGCCTACCGCCACGCCGACCCCTACCGCGCGCTGGTGGCGGCGATCGCCCGTGAGGCGAACCTCCCGATCTACGACAACGTCGGCACGCCACTGGGCGAGCTGCCGGTCGGCCGGCGCACCCTCGCGCTGCTCGACCTGCTGGAGAACGACCTCGACCGGGCGTCGGTGATCGCCTTCGCCACCGACAGCGCCATGCCGCCAGAGACCCGCGCGCGCTACCGCGGGAGTCCCGCCCAGTGGGACCGCTTCTCGCGCGAGGCCGGCGTGGTGCGAGGCCGCGAACAGTGGGCGCAGCGCCTCGACGCGCTGCGCGAGCGGCTCGAGGAGCGCCTCGGCGGCGACGAGGATCGCCCGCGCGCGCCCTGGTTGGAGGAGCGCCTCGAGCAGATCGACGGCCTGAAGACGTTCGTCGCCGATCTGGCCGCCTGCGTCGAGCGCCGGCCGGGCGAGGCGCCGTGGTCCGAGCACGTGTCCCACCTGGAGGAGACGCTCAACGCCTACCTCACCGACCACAAGGCGA
>DATAEY010000021.1:0-6008 GCA_036257715.1 Solirubrobacteraceae bacterium
GTCGTCGGCGCGGCGCGGGGGCAGGTCGAGGAGCGCCGCGAAGCGCGCGGGCGATGGGAGGGCGTCCAGCAGCAGCCACGGCGCGGCCGCCTGCAGCTGGTCGCGGCCGTAGCTCCCCGAGGCCACGGCCACGGCACGGGCGCCGATCGTCCGGGCGCAGGCGACGTCGTGCGGCGTATCGCCCACCACGTACGTCCGCTCGGGGACCACCTCACCGCCCTCGCGCTCGGCGGCCAGCTCCCACGCGCGGCGTGCGATCGTGTCGCGGTCGTCGGTGTCCGCGCAGAACCCGCCGTCGAACAGGTGTCCGCCAAGGCCGTAGTGAGCGAGCTTGGCGGCGGCGCCCGCCCGCGTGTTGCCGGTGAGCAGCAGCGACACGACGCCCGGCCGCCGCGCGACGTCCTCCAGGATCTCCTCGACTCCGGGCAGCACGCGGCCGCGCCGCCAACCCAGCCGCTCCGGGAGGTGACGCTCGTAGGCGCGCAGGAAGGCGCCTAGCCGCTCGGGCGACGCCGTCTGCCCGCAGCGCTCGACCACCCGGGCAGCGATCTGCGAGTCGGTGAGGCCCGAGGTAGGCATCGACTGGAGATCGACCTCGACGCCGCACACGTCGCGCGCCGCCTCCTCCAGCGCGAAGACCCCGGCCCGCCCGGTGGTCAGCAGCGTTCCGTCGATGTCCCAGAACAGGACGTGGGTCACGCCGGCTCCCCGATCGCGCCGCGGACCGCGGCGGCCACGCCTGCCGGGTCGAGCCGATGCGCGCGCAGGACCTCGTCGTTCGCCCCGCAGGCCAGGACGGTCTCCACCGCCAGCCTGCGCACCCGACCGGCGGCGGGGCGACCGGCCGCGGCCAGGGCGGCGGTGACGCCGTCGCCCTGACCTCCCGCGGGATAGTGGTTGTCGAGGCAGAGGATCGGGGCGTCGGGGCCCAGCTCCGCCAGCCAGGGGCCGTCGATCCCTCGCAGCCACGGGAGGGCGACCACGGTGGCGCGCGCGGCGCCCTGGCGCTCCAGCGCCTCGGCGGCCAGCCAGGCCGAGGAGACCATCACCGGGCCGGTGGCGACCAGCAGCGCATCGGGGCCCTCCCGCAGCACCGTGCCGCGGCCCGGAACGAGCTGCGGCGCGGGTTCAGGCTCGAACGGCAGCGGCCAGGGGACCGACACCAGCCGGATGTAGACGGGGCCGTCGGCCTCCTGGATGGCCCAGCGCAGCGCCTCCCGGCACTCGGCCTCACTGCATGGCTCGATCAGCGACATGCCCGGCATCGCGCCCATGGCGGCGACGTCGCGCACCGACTGGTGGGAGTGGCCCGGGCCAGCCGGGACAAGCCCGACCAGGGAGCCGGTGTAGATGACCTTCGTGGCCTCGGTGGCGTTGTTGTAAATCTGCTCGTTGGCGCGCGGGGTGAGGAAGCAGGCGAACGAGTGGACCGCCGGGAGCAGGCCGGACAGGGCCAGGGTCCCGGCCTGGGAGACCATGTCCTGCTCGGCGATCCCACACTCGACGAAGCGCTCGGGAAAGCGGTCGCGGAACGGGATCAGCCCGCAATCGAGCACTAGGTCGGCGTCCAGGACCACGAGCCGCGGCTCGGCCTCGCCCATCTCCTCGAGGGCGGCGGCGTAGGCGGGGATGAGGCGCTGGGGCTCGCCGCCAGGGTCGGTGGTCGGCGCTACCTGCGCGGCCGCAGCCTCGTCGCCGGGCGGCGCGCCGCCGCCCGGGCGCGCGCGGCCGCTCATCGCGGGCCACCGGCCGCCGGCCCGCGAGCCCCAACTGGCTCCGTCGACCTCCAACCGCCCCGGCGCGGCGTCGAGCGCCTCCAGGCGCCGGGCCAGGCGCGCCTCGAGCTCCACGATCGCGTCCTCGTACTGCTCCTGCGAGGGCGCGCCCGAATGGAACGGGTACAGCGCCGCGGCGTGTGGGGCAGCTCGCGCGGCTCCATGAACGAGACTCCGGCGCCCTTCACCGTGTCGGCGACCAGCAGCCGGGGGGTGTCGGGAGCCTCGCGATCGAGCCGCGCCAGGCCGGCGTCCAGCGCCCGGAGGTCGTGGCCGTCGCAGCGCCCGACCGCCCACCCCCAGGCGGCCGCCTTGGCCTGGAGGTCGCCCAGGTCCGAGACCTGGTCGACCCAGGTGTCCGACTGGAGCTTGTTGTGGTCGACGATCGCGGTGATCTCGCCCATCCGGCGATTCGCCGCCGAGGCCAGCGACTCCCAGAACTGGCCCTCCTGCAGCTCTCCGTCGGTGAGGACGTAGACCCGCCCGCTCCGTCCGGCCAGGCGGTCGGCGGTGACGAATCCCTTGGCCTTGGACACGCTCATGCCCAGCGATCCCGTCGAGGTCTGCACGACCGGGTGCGTGACCACGTCGGGGTGCCCGGGAAGCCCGCCCAGGCGGCGCAGCTCGGCCAGCGGCACGTAGCGCTGGCTCATGCCGCCTCCACGGGCGCCTGCTCAACCTCGGGTAGCGATGCCTGGCCGGTGGCGATCAGCCGCTCGGCCGCCGCCCAGTCCTCCTCGTAGTCGATCGAGAAGCCCTCGGCGCCCTCGGTGAAGAACGGCGCCACCCGCTCGCCCGAGATCGAGCCCTGCTCGGTCGCGGCGTGGGTCCAGGCGATCTCGAGCGACGAGTTCTGGGCGTAGACGGGCGGCAGGGACTGGTACTGGCGAGAGTGCAGCGGCGGCGGCTGGTCGGGCTGGGGCAGCAGCGGACGGATAAGGTCGCCGTCTAGCACCCACATCTTTCCCGGGTGCTGGCGGCACTTCTCGACGGCTCGGATCGAGTCGGCGCGATCACCCAGCGCCAGCAGCCCGGCGAACGCCCGCTCGATGGTCTGCGCCGTCCGAAATGGGCTGGTGGGCCTCAGGATGGAGAACAGCTCGAACGAGCGCCCGCGTCGCTCCAGGCCCTCGAGCGCGTGGCGGACCCATTCGATGTCCGGCGAGGTGGAGGTGGCCATCGCCTTCGGGCGCAGCTGCGGCACCCGCGCACCGTAGTGCTCGGCGATGCGTGCGATGCGCGGCGAGTCGGTGGACACCACAACGGCCTGCAGGCATGAGCTCTGGCGGGCGGCCGCGATCGAGTAGGCGATCAGGGGATGACCCGCAAGCGGCCGGATGTTCTTGTCGCGCACGCGTTCGGAGCCGGCGCGCGCGGGCACCAGGGCGACCGCGGGTGGGGTCACCGGTGGTCCGCGCGGGCGATGAGGAGGCGCTCCCGGAGCTCCTCGACAGGTCGCTGGGCGGCGTCCAAGCCCCTCATCGACCGGGCCACCGCCCGCGACGCCCTGCGGTCGGTGGGCTCCGCCCGGGTGCCCCTGCGCCGGGCGCCGAGATAAACGTCCATCCCCGGCGGTCGGACGCGGGCCGACAGCTCGCAGCGCCCGTCGGCGACGGTCGGGCGAGCGTCGTCGACGATCATGGCCCCGCAGGGTAGCGGTCGTCCCCGGCGCGCCGGGGCGGCCCGGCGGCGGCGCGGGCATCGTCGAGCGCCATCTTGACCAGCTGCGCGGTGTGCAGGCCGCGGCGGCCCGTCAGCTCGCGGATCTGGGTCTGGCAGGAGAAGCCGTCGGCGACGATCAGGGTGTCCGGCGCGGCGTCGCGGACCGCGGGCAGCAGCCTGCGCTCCCCGATGCGCACCGAGACGTCGTAGTGGTCGGGCTCGAACCCGAACGCGCCCGCCATCCCGCAGCAGCCGGAGTCCAGCAGCTCGAAGTCGAGGCCGAGGCGCTCGTAGACGCCGCGTTCGGCGCCCATGCCCATCACCGCCTTCTGGTGGCAGTGGCCGTGCACTATCGCCCGGCGGCGAAGCTGGGGCATCTTCCACCCCGGCGTGTGGCGCTCGAGGAACTCGGCCAGGGTCAGCGTCTGCAGGCTGAGTCGCCGGGCGTCCCGGTCGCGCGGCAGCATGCGCACGAGCTCGTCGCGAAGCGCCGCCACGCAGCTGGGCTCGATCCCGACCACCGGCGTGCCATCGCGGATGTGGGGCCGCAGCACGTCCACCAGCCGGCGCAGCAGGCGCCTCGCGGTGGGAAGCATCCCGTAGTCGTAGAGCGGGCGCCCGCAGCACAGGCCGCCCGCGGGCACGACCACCCGGCGCCCGGCGGCCTCCAGCACCTCGACCGCCGCCCTCAGGGCCGCGGGCGCCAGGAAGTTGCCGAACGTATCCACGAACAGCACGACGGGCTCGCCCGCGGGGCCCGCCGTCCAGCGGCGGGCGAACCAGGCCTGGAACGGCTCCTCGGCGAGCCTCGGCAGCTGCCGCCGGGGGCTGACTCCGGCCGCCCGCTTCACCAGCCCGGCCAGGCCTGGCGCGCCGGCCAGCCGGTTGGCGAGCCGGGGGGCGCGCGAGGCGATCCGGGCGTGGAGCATGATCAGGCCCATCGCGTAGGCGGCCCGCGGGCGCAGGCGCCCCCGGAAGTGCCTGGAGAGGAACTCGGCCTTGTAGGCGGCCATGTCGACGCTCACCGGGCACTCGCTCTTGCAGCCCTTGCACCCAAGGCAGAGGTCGAGCGCGTCGTGGACGTCACGGGAGCGGAAGCCGTCGGTGATGAGGTCGCCCTCGAGCATCTCGTAGAGCAGCCGCGCCCGTCCGCGGGTGGTGTGCTGCTCCTCGAGCGTGACCATGTACGAGGGGCACATCGTGCCGCTGGAGGTGTCCCGGCAGTTTCCGGCGCCGACGCAGCGCAGGCTGGCGTGGGCGAAGCTGCCCCCATCCTCCGGGAAGGCGAAGTGCGTCTTCGGCTCGGGCGGGTTGTAGGAGGCGCCGAGCCGGAGGTTCGACACGATCGGATAGGGGTCGACGACCTTGTGCGGGTTCATCCGATTGTCGGGGTCCCAGATCGCCTTGAACTCGCCGAAGGCGCCGACCAGCTCGTCGCCGAACATCTTGGGCAGCAGCTCGGCCCGGGCCTGGCCGTCCCCGTGCTCGCCGGACAGCGACCCGCCGTACTCGAGCACCAGGTCCGCGGCCTCGTCGAGGAACGCGCGGTACTTGCGCAGGCCGCCCGCGGACAGCAGGTCGAAGTCGATGCGGCAGTGGACGCAGCCGTCGCCGAAGTGACCGTAGACCGCGGCGCGGTACCCGTAGCGGTCCATGAGCGCACGGAAGCGCCGCAGGTACGACCCCAGCAGCGCCGGCGGCACCGCCGCGTCGTCCCATCCCTCCCAGTGCTCACGCTCGCCGGGGACGAAGGTGGTGGCCCCGCCCCCGCTCTCGCGGACGCCCCAGAGCTGGATCATCTCGGTCGGGCGGTTGAACAGCCGCATCGCCACGGGCGCGTGGCAGCGGGCCAGTCGTTCCATGCACTCGCGGGCGTGGGCGTCGCTCTCCTCGACCGTCTGTCCGCCGAACTCGGCCATCAGCCACCCCTCGCCCTCGGGCAGAAGCGACAGCGCCGGGGCGTGCATGTGCAGCCTGCGCATGTCATCGACCAGGATCTCGTCCAGCCCCTCGAGCGCCAGCGGCCCGCAGTCCAGGACCTCAGGCACGTGGTCGGCGGCGGCGAAGACGTCGGGGTAGCCGCACACCAGCATCGAGCGGGCCGGAGGGCTGTGCACGAGCCCGACCGTCGCCTCCACCACGGTCACGAGCGTCCCCTGGCTGCCCACCAGCGCCCGCGCCACGTGGAAGCCGTTCTCGGGCAGCAGCTCGTCGAGGTTGTAGCCCGACACGCGACGCGGGATGTCGGGATACGTCTGCCTGATCCGACCGGCATGGCGGTCGCGCAGTGACCGCAGCCGCGCGTAGATCTCTCCCCGGCGCCCGCCCCCCGCGATCGTCCGCTCGAGCTCCTCCTCGCCGGTCGGCCCGACCCGCAGGCGGGTCCCGTCGTAGAGCACCACCTCGAGCTCGTGAACGTTGTCCGACGTGCGTCCCGCCACCACGGAATGGGCCCCGCACGAGTTGTTGCCGATCATCCCGCCGAACGTCGCGTATGCGTGCGTCGAGGTGTCCGGGTAAAAGGTGAGCCGGCGCACCGGCTCGGTGTGCGCCGCCAGCTGGTCGCGGATC
>DATAEY010000022.1:0-3321 GCA_036257715.1 Solirubrobacteraceae bacterium
GATCTCGATGTTCTGCTTGGCGAGCCCGCGGCTGGCCACCCGGGAGATGTCGGCGTCCTCGGTCGGCAGCACGCGGTCGAGCGCCTCGAACAGCTGGACCCGGGTGCCCAGCCGGCCGAAGGCGGAGGCGATCTCCGCGCCCGAGGCCCCGGCGCCCACCACGGCCAGGCGCTCGGGCAGCTCGTTCAGCAGCCAGGCGCCGGCCGTCTCGACGATCCGCCCTCCGAACTGTGTCCCGGGAATCGACTTGGCGACCGAGCCGGTCGCCAGTACCACGGTACCGGCCCGCAGCTCGTCGCCGTCGACCGACACGTTGGCGTCGGCGGTCAGCGAGCCATGGCCCTCGACGTAGTCGATCTGGTTCTTCTTGAACAGTCCGCCGACACCGCCGGTCAGCGTGCGCACGACCTTGTCGCGCCGCGTGCCGACGGCCTTGAAGTCGACCTTGCGGTCCTCGACGGTTATGCCGAAGTCGCCGGCGTCGTCGATCTCCGACAGCACGTCGGCCACCCGCAGCACCGCCTTGGCGGGGATGCAGGCGTAGTTGAGGCACCGCCCTCCACGCCGGTCCTTCTCCACCACCGCGGTGCGCATGCCGAGCTGCGCCGCGCGGATGGCGGCCACGTAGCCCCCGGGGCCGGAGCCGATGACCACGCAGTCGTAGGACGAGTCCGCCATCCGCGCCCCAGCCTATAAAAGCGCGCTCAGCGCTCCGGGCGGCGCCGCTGGGGCATCTGGATGCGGGCCATCGCCCGTACGAGGAACCAGAAGAGCACGCCCGCCGGGATGCCGATCGCGAGCACGACCACCGCGCGCAGCAGCGTGGTGGCCTGGACCAGGAACAGGGCCAGGAAGACGATCAGGACGCCCAGCATGAACTCGAAGCCGAGCACCGCCCAGTAGCGCACGCGCCACATCCCGACCGCGGCCGTGACCAGGAGCGCCTCGTACACCACCATACCCGTCAGGCTCGGCCGCTCGCCGTTGACCTTCAACCCGGCGAGGTAGGCGACGAGGTTGGCCAGGGCGAGCACCGCGGCGGCCACCGCGCCGACGGTCACCGCGGGCGGGCGCTCGCCCTCGGCTAGCGGCTCCAGCCGGGCGCGTGCCCGAGCGTCGCGCGCCTCGCTGCGCGAGGGTCGACCGGCTGCCGCCGGCCGGCCAGTGCCTCGCACCGGAGGATGGGGCGGCGCTTCGCGCTTGCGGCTACGTCGGCCCAACCGCCGTCTCCCGGCGGCCGTCGAGGACCGCGCGCAGCGAGCGCACCGCGGCGGGCGGGTCGTCGGCGTCGACGATCGCGCGAACCACCGCGATTCGCCGCGCTCCGGCGGCCAACACCGCCTCGGCGTTGCTCGCGTCGATGCCGCCGATCGCGAAGAACGGAACCCGTGCGTGCACGGCGGCCTTCCGGACCAGGTCCAGCCCGACGGCCGCGCGCCCCGGCTTGGTCGGAGTGGCGTGGACCGGGCCGACCGCGACGTAGTCGACGCCCTGGGCGGCGGTGAGCTGGCCGTGGCTGTGGGTGGACAGGCCGACTATCCGCTCCGGTCCGACGATCCGGCGGGCGACCGCGACCGGGATGTCGTCCTGGCCGATGTGGACTCCGTCGGCACCGGCGGCGACGGACAGGTCGGGCCGGTCGTTGACGATCAGCAGCGCGCCGGTCCCGTCGCAGCAGTGCCGGAACGAGCGTGCGGCGGCCAGCAGCTCCTCGTCGGACGCGTGCTTGTCCCGGAGCTGGAGCACATCGACTCCGGCCGCGAGCACGTCGCGCACCAAGCTCACCGGCTGGCGGCCGCACACCAGGTAGAGGCGGGCTGCCTCGAGACGGCGGCGTAGTTGCGTACCGCTGACGGGCATCGCCCCGATTCTGGCATCCAGGGCTCTCGCCCATCGCCCGCCACCGACGACCACTAGCATCTACACCACGGGAGCCCGCCTTGTTCAGGGCTGAGAGGGCGGCCAGGGCCGCCGACCGTCCGAACCTGATCCGGGTCATGCCGGCGCAGGGAGGTGACTTGACTCGATCGCAGCACCATCCCCCGGACGTCGTCGTCGTCGGAGGCGGCGTCATCGGCCTCGCCATCGCCTGGGAAGCGTCCCGCCGCGGGCTGCGGGCGGCCGTCCTGGAGCGCGGCGACCCGGGCTCCGGAGCGACCGGCGTGGCGGCGGGGATGCTCGCGCCGGTGTCGGAGGCCGCGTTCGGAGAGCCGGAGATCCTTGCGCTCAACCTGGCCTCGTCGGCGCTGTACCCCCGCTGGGTGGCGGAGTTGCGCGAGGCATCCGGCGGAGTCGACCCCGGCTACCTGCCCTGCGGCTCGCTCTTGGTCGCCCGTGACGGTGACCAGGCCGCGGCGCTCGAGCGCGAGCTCGCCTTCCGCGAGGACCGGGGCCTGCGCATCTCCCGGCTGCTCCCCAGCCAGGCGAGACGGCGCGAGCCGGCCCTGAGCCCGGGGCTGCGCCTCGCGCTCGAGGCGCCCGAGGACCACGCCGTGGACCCCGGGCGCCTGGTGGCCGCGCTGTGCGCCGCGATCGAGAACGCCGGCGGTCGCGTGCGCCGGGGCGCTGAGGTGGCCGGCCTGGCCCTGGGGGGGGACCGGGTCGCCGGCGTGCGCCTGGCCGGCGACGAGCGCGTTGACGCGGAGCATGTGGTGATCGCCGCCGGCTGCTGGTCCATCCGGCTCGACGGAATTCCCCCCGACGCCGCGCTGCCCCTGCGACCGGTCAAGGGACAGCTTGTGCGCCTGAGGGACCCCGCCGGCCCCGGCCTGATCGCCTCGGCGGTGCGCAGCGAGGAGGTCTACCTGGTGCCGCGCGGCGACGGGCGCTACGTGGTGGGCGCGAGCGTCGAGGAGCGGGGCTTCGACACCACCCGCACCGCCGGCGTGGCGTTCGAGCTGCTGCGCGAAGCGATCGAGCTGGTGCCCGGGGTGACCGAGCTCGAGGTCGAGGGGATCGTGGCCGGCCTGCGTCCCGGCACCCCGGACAACGCCCCAGTCATCGGTCCCGGCGCGCTCGAGGGGCTGGTCTGGGCCACCGGGCACTACCGCCATGGCGTCCTGCTGGCGCCGGTCACCGCCCGGGCGGTGGTTGCGCACCTCGCGGGCGAGGACCCCACGGATCTGACCAGGCCGTTCACCGCGGCTCGCTTCGGAGCGGGGGTCACGGCATGATCGTCGAGCTGAACGGCCGCCGCACCGAGGTCCCCAAGGCGGCGACCGTCGAGACGGTGGTGTCCGCGCTGGACGTGGACCCCGGCCGGCGGGGCGTCGCCGTGGCGGTGGACGCCGAGGTGGTCCCGCGCTCGGAGTGGGCCCGCTG
>DATAEY010000023.1:0-5818 GCA_036257715.1 Solirubrobacteraceae bacterium
CCGCACCTCGGCCATCGGTCCAGTTCGCCCACACGCCGTGCAGCGCCCGATGGCGGTGGTGACATCGACGCGGAAGACGTCATGGAGGGGGCCGGCGAGCGCGTTGCCGTCGCTCCACAGGTTCGAGCTGGTCATCGCTGCCTCCTTCAGTCGCCCCAGAACCGCTGTTCGCGCCATGGGTCGCCGTAGTTGTGGTAGCCGAGGCTCTCCCAGAAGCCCGGCTCGTCCTGGTCCAGCAGCTGGATCCCTCGGGTCCACTTGGCGCTCTTCCACAGATACAGGTGGGGGACCAGCAGCCGGGCCGGGCCACCATGCACGGCCTCCAGGTCCTGGCCGTCGTAGCGGAACGCGACCCACGCCTTGCCGTCGGTCAGGTCCTCCAGGGGCAGGTTGGTGCTGTAGCCGCCGTAGGAGGAGACGAGCGCGAAGCTGGCGCTGGTCTCCACCTCGGCCAGCAGGGTGTCCAGCGACACCCCTTCCCAGGTGGTGTGAAGCTTGGACCAGTGGGTGACGCAGTGGAGGTCGACGGTGACCGGCTCGCTGGGCAGCGCCCGGAAGCCGTTCCAGTCCCAGCGTTGCTGGTCCCCGGTCTCGTTGGTGACGGTGAGCTCCCACTCCTGCAGGTCGATGTCGGGTGTTGGTCCGGCCGACAGGACGGGGAAGTCCTCGACCAGGTACTGGCCCGGCGGTAGCTCGGCGCTTGGGCGCCGCCGCCCCTTGAACCCGCGCGACACGGTGCTCATCGTCATGCTCCTTCCGCTCGTGCGTCCATCCTCGCTTGCCGGGGCAGGAGCATCACGCTCCGCCGGATCTGGACGTCAGCATCGGTTCCATGCGCGCCGTCCTCCGGCTCTCCGGTTAGCGCAGCGACCGGAACGCCGCTCGGACTTCGTCGGAGAACAGCTCGGGCTCTTCCCAGGCGGCGAAGTGGCCGCCCTTGTCGACCTCGTTGAAATAGATGAGGTTGGGGTAGCCGTTCTCGACCCAGCTGCGCGGGGACCGCCAGATCTCGCCGGGGAAGGTGGTGAAGCCGACCGGAAGCGAGACCTCAGGAGGCGCCTGGCCGGCCGCAAGAGCTGCGGCTCGTCCGCTCTCCCAGTACGACCGGGCCGCCGACGCCCCGGTGCCCGTCAGCCAGTACAGCGTGATGTTGTCGACGATCGTGTCCCGGGTGAGATGGCCCGTAGGCTGGCCATCGACAAAGGCGCGCGAGATCTTCTGGTAGCTGTCGGTGTCATGGTCCAGCAGCCAGGCCGCCAGGGCGACGGGTGAGTCCAGCAGGGCGTAGCCGATCGTCTGGGGCCGCGTGGCCTGCTCCAGGAAGTAGCCAAAGCCGCTCGTACGGAAGGTGGCGAGCGCGTCGGCCGCCGCGCGTTCCTGCTCGGACTCCGTCGGCAGCGACGGCATGGCCAGCACGGTCACGAGCAAGTTCATGTGGATGCCAACCAGCCCCTCGGGCGCCTGGCGGCCCATCGCGTCGGTGACGGAGGCGCCCACGTCGCCACCCTGGGCGACATAGCGGCCATAGCCGAGGCGACCCATCAGCTCCGCCCACGCTCGCGCGACCCGGCCCGGGTCCCAGCCGACCTCGGCCGGCTCGCCGGAGAAGCCGTAGCCGGGCAGCGACGGCAGGACCAGGTCGAAGGCGTCCTCGGCCCGTCCGCCATGGGCGGTGGGGTCGGTGAGCGGGCCGACGGTCCCGAGCAGCTCGATGACCGAGCCGGGCCAGCCGTGGGTCATGATCAGCGGCAACGCGCCCGCGTGGGGCGACTTCACGTGGATGAAGTGGATCTCCACCCCGTCGATCTCGGTCGTGAACTGGGGCAGCGCGTTCAGCTTGGCCTCGGCCTTGCGCCAGTCGTGCTCGGTCGCCCAGTAGCGGGCGAGCTCCTGGATCGTGGCCAGCTGCACACCCTGGGACCGGTCGGCGACGAGCTCCCGGGAGGGCAGGCGCACCGCGGCGACGCGGCGGCGCAGCTCAGCGAGCTCCTCTTCCGGAATGTCGACCTGGAAGGGGCGAAGCTCGTTGGCGGTCTCGACGGTGCTACTCATGACGACCTCCGTTGTCGGCGGGAGCGCAGGTCAGCGCAGTGACCGGAATGCGGCTCGGACTTCGGTTGTGAAGGGCTGTGCCGGCGGCGGCCCGCCAAGTGTGGTTCGCGCCGGGGTGTGTTCGCATCCGCCAGTGGCCAGCGCGACTGGCCAGCTGCCGCCAGGCGGCGCGCCGACTAGGCCCCCGGCTGGCCGGCGGGCTACTCCGGCCTGGTGGTTGCCAGGTCGCTGGGCAGGACCCGGTCGAGCTGGGCGCGCGAGCTGATGGCGAGCTTGGCGAAGACCTTGCCCAGGTGGTACTGGACCGTGCGCGCGCTGATGAACAACCGGCTGCCGATCTCCGGGTTCGACAGGCCGTCGCGGGCCAGCCGCGCGATCACGGCCTCCTGGGCAGTTAGCGCGTCGCCGGTCTGGACAGTGCGCTTGCGGGCGGACTCGCCGGTGGCCTCCAGCTCGCGCCGGGCCCGCTCGGCGAACGCCTCGATGCCCATCGCTTCCAGCAGGTCGTGGGCGGTGCGCAGCTGCTCGCGGGCGTCAACTCGGCGGCGCTGGCGGCGTAGCCACTCGCCGTAGAGCAGATGGGCGCGGGCGAGCTGCACGCGGACGTCGGTCCGGCCGAGGTGCGCGATCGACCCGAGGTAGTGCCGCTCGGCGGCGCCGCCCTCGCTGAGCAGGGCGCGGACGCGGGCTTGGACCCCCAGCGCCCACTCGGTGGGTGCCGCCCGCGTGCGTTCGGACAGCCACCGGAGTGCGGCTCTGACCAGTGCCTCGTCGCCGGTTCTGGACGCCGCCTCGGCCAGCTCGGGCACGACATACGGCCCATACCCGAGCTCGTCACGCTCGAAGGCTCGCCACGCGAGGTCGCGCGCCGCCTCGTGGCGACCGAGGCCGTTGTAGAGCACCGAGCTCGCGTAGTCGGCGAAGCTGACCATCCTGCCCAGACCACGTGCGCGCGCCGCCCGCGAGCTGGCCTCGATCAGCTCCGAGGCCTGTTCCTCCTGACCCTGCCAGGCCGCGAGCCCCATCGCGGCATACCCGACCTGCGGGTTCCCGGTCACCTCGGCGATCAGGCGATCCTCTTCGACGAGTCGTGCCGCCGTGGTCAACTCGCCGGCGAACAGCTGGGCCATGGCGAGGAAGTTGAGCGCGTACTGGAGATGCACGAGTGCGCCTGTGTCGCGGGCGAACTGTGCCTGGACAGCGGCCAGGGCATGCCAGGACTCGGCGTCCCAGAGCTCGAGGGCGACGATGGCGCTGGCTCGTCCACCGGCGAGCCAACGCCAGAGGCCGGCTTCGTCGTTGGTGACGTCCAGGGCGAGGCTCAACTCGAGCGCTCGAGTGAGCAGCGGTGCGGCCGTCGCATACCCCTGCGTCAACCGCAGTGCGAACGCCTCCAACAGGATGTCAACGGCACGCGTCGGGTCGGGACCGGGGGGCGCGGCGCGCGCGGCCTCGGCCGCCGCCACCACGCCGCCGGGGCTGCCCAGGTCACCGGCCCAGATCGCGGCCCAGAGCGCCTCCAGGTGCGTGTCGCGGGCCAGGCCAGCGTCGAGCGGCTCCAGGCGCCTGGCCGCGCTGAGCAGCAGCCGAGCAGCGTCGCTGGGGCCTCGCTGCACCAACGCGATAAGTCCGCGTAGGTGCTCCACCTCGGCAGCCGACAGCGCGTCGAGCGGCCCGGCCTCGACCGCGACCAGCAGCCCCAGCGCCGCGTCAAGCGCGCCCGCGGCGCGCTTGACCCTCGCGGCCGCGAGCAGGCGCCGGGTACGGCGAGCGGGTCCGGGCGTCAGCATCGACGCGCGCTCCAGGAACGCGGCCGCCGCGGCCAGGCCTCCGCGCGCCTGCGCACGGCCGGCCGAGCGCTCAAGCTCGGCGGCGACGTCCTCATCGGGCCCGGGCGTGGCCTGGGCCCGATGCCAGGCGCGGCGGTCGGGATCGATCTTCGGATCGGTGACCTGCGCCAAGGCGCGGTGGATGTCCTGCCGCTCCTGCAGCGACGCCGACCGGTAGGCCGCCGAGCGCGCCAGCGGATGCCGGAACCGGACGCGGGCGCCGAATTCCAGCAGGCCGGCCTCGGCTGCCGGCGTCGCCGCCTCCGTGGCGATCCCGAGCCGCTCGGCTGCCCGCCACACCCTCACCGGATCGCCGACCGGCTCGGCCGCCGCCAGCTGAAGCAGCCACCGGGTGTCGGCCGGAAGGGCGTCCAGCCGCCGCCGGAAGCGCTCCTCGATCCGCCCCGCGAGCGGCATCGTGCCGGGGAGCGCGAACCCGCCCGCCAGCTCCGCCGGCGGCAGGCCCCAAGGCAGTTCCACCAGCGCCAGCGGGTTGCCGTGGGCCTCGGCAACGACCTGGTCGCGGACCCGGGCGTCCAGCGGCCCGGTCAGCACCGCGTCCAGCAGCGCACGCGCATCGGCCTCCTCCAGCCCCTGGACCGCCAGCTCCGGCAACCCCGCCAGCTCGTCACCCGGAACGCGAGCCGCGAAGACCAAGCCGACCGATTCCGCCGCCAGGCGACGCGCAACGACCCCGAGGACCTGCGCCGAGGCGGAATCGAGCCAGTGCTCGTCGTCCACCAGGCAGATCAGCGGATGCTCCTCGGCGACCTCGGCCAGCAGGCTCAGGACGGCCAGCGCGACCAGGAAGCGGTCCGGTGCCGGCCCGGGACCAAGGCCGAACGCGGTCCGAAGCGCATCGCGCTGAGGAGCCGGGAGACGCTGGAGGCGGCCCAGCATCGGCGTGCACAACTGGTGCAACCCGGCGAACGCGAGCTCCATCTCCGACTGGACCCCGGCGGCGCGGGCCACTCGGCAGCCCGAGGCGTGCTCGACCAGGTAGTCCAGCAGGGCTGTCTTGCCAACGCCTGGTTCGCCGTGCACCACCAGGACCCGGCTCTCACCCGCGCGAGCAGCTTCGATGAGCCGGTCGAGCACCTCGCATTCGCGCCGCCGCCCGCGGAGCTCCCCGGCGGGTCCCTGGAGGCGGGAGGGCCGGCGTCTGCCCGGCACCGACACTACGCCGCCCCCACGCCGCCGCATGACCCGCGGCTCGGCGCCAGGTGCTCGCCCATCTCGACAGACGCTTCGATGGGTGGTCTGGGAGGGTGTACGGGGAAGTAGCCGTTCGCCATGCCGACCTCCACAGCACCAGCGCACCGCACCTACTGTAGAGCGCCGGCGGCTCCGATACGACCCCCTGATCGGAGGCAGACCGCAGGGCGCCACATACCAGCTAGGCAAGAGCTGCTGGCTGTGGCTCGAAGATCACCACCGCGGTCTCGGACGACCTGAGCGCCGCAAACGCGTCCAGCTTCGGGTCGATCTCGCGCCATCCGCCCCACAGGCGCGACCGTTCGTCTCCCTTGGCCACGCGAGCCCTCACCGGGCGTGGCCCGTCGAGGAGAACGACGCTCGCATCGGGATGCGCTTGGAGGTTCAGCCACCAGGCCGGCTCGCCATCGGCCCAGCCGTTCATCGCCATCGCGATGAGGTTCGGCCCATCCTCGAGATAGGCGATGATCACGCTGCGCCTGCGGCCCGTGCGACGCCCCGTGGTCGTGAGGCGCAGGGTCCCCCAGCGCTTGCCCTTCGGACGCCAGAGTCCAACCCGGCCACCGGTGACGCGGTACAGGCCTCGATGCACCGACCACGCGAGACGGACGAACCAGCGCGGCGGAAGTCGCGGTCCTCGCTCGGCGTTGTCCGACATGGCGCGTCCTTTCCCACCGCCTACGGATCGGTTTCGAGCAGG
This sequence comes from Solirubrobacteraceae bacterium, assembly GCA_036257715.1. GTDB lineage: Bacteria > Actinomycetota > Thermoleophilia > Solirubrobacterales > Solirubrobacteraceae > DATAEY01. The sequence continues at coordinate 5,797 of DATAEY010000023.1, forward strand.
GCTCGTGCCTCGGTCAGACCGG
>DATAEY010000024.1:0-17600 GCA_036257715.1 Solirubrobacteraceae bacterium
GGAGGGTGCGTCGTGAAGCGCGCCACCCCCCATGGTCCGCCTGTATCCAGGCGCGTACAGCCACCCGCCAAGTTGTTCGATTCTTCCCGCCTGCGTGGGCGACCTATATGGCGACCCCTCACGTTGGCGGGCGCCTACCGCGCAACTGGGGGCTGATCGTGAGCATCGAGTTGCCGCCCGCCTCGGTGGTCGTCAATCCCATCGCGCTGGCCAAGCCGCAGGCGGCTGCCGTACTGGGCATGTCGGTGGACAGCTTCGACCGCTACGTCGGCCCGCATGTTCGCTGTGTCCGACGTGGTCGCCTCCGCCTCTACCCGGTCCGAGAGCTTGAGAGGTGGGCGGCCGAGAACGCCGAGCGGATCTTCGACGACGCGGCATGACCTGCGGTCGGCTTGAAGCTCATCACGGGCGCGGCGTAGGATGCGCTGACCACAGAGTGGGCCGGGCGTGCGCCAACACCCCGGCCCCGGCCCGCAGGAGTGCGCCTGCGGACGATTCGGAGGCTATCGCCCGCCAGCCGCTCTTTCGGTGCCGCGACCGAAAGGAGCCGTGATGGCTGCCGGGATCGAAGTTCGCCACCAGCAGGAGTGCCGGAGCCGGGAGGGGACGCGGTGCAACTGCTCGCCCTCCTACCGGGCCTCGGTCTGGAGCGCCCGCGAGGGCAAGCGCATCCGTAAGAGCTTCGACAGCTTGGCCGCCGCGAAGGCTTGGCGCCACGACGCGGCCACGGCGGTGCGCGAGGGCACGTTGAGGGCGCCCACCCCGACCACGCTGCGGGAGGCCGCCAGCGCGTGGCTCAAGGGCGCTCGCGACGGCTCGATCCGCAACCGTGCGGGTGACCCTTACAAGCCGGCCGCCATCCGTGCCTATGAGGTGGCACTGCGTCTGCGTGTGCTGCCCGAGCTGGGCGTACGCCGTCTGAGCGACGTTCGCCGCGTGGATCTCCAGGACTTCGCCGACCGGATGCTGGGCGAGGGGATGCAGCCCTCAACCATCTCGGTGACGTTGATGCCGCTGCGGGCTATCTATGGCCGGGCGCTGTCGCGCGGCGAAGTGGCGCTGAACCCAACCAGCGGGCTACGGCTGCCAGCCATCCGCTCCCGGCGGGACCGGGTCGCGGATCCCGACGAGGCGGCCGCCCTGATCGCCGCCCTGCCCGCTGGCGACCGGGCCCTGTGGGCGACGGCGTTCTACGCCGGCCTGCGCCGGGGCGAGCTGCAGGCGCTGCGCTGGGAGGACGTGAACGTGGCGGCTGGGACCATCGACGTTGAACGGTCCTGGGACGAACACGGCCGCGTGATGGTCCTGCCGAAGTCGAGGGGCGGGCGGCGGCGAGTGCCCATCCCCGCCGTCCTGCGCGACCATCTAGTCGAACACCGCATGGCCGCCGACCGCGCCGAAGGCCTGGTCTTCGGGACGGACACGCCGTTCAGTCACGACTCCGTCCAGCGGCGGGCGGACGCGGCGTGGGAGCAAGCAGGCTTGCGCCGGGTCACTCCCCATGAGGCCCGCCATACCTTTGCCTCGCTGATGATCGCCGCCGGCGTCAACGCCAAGGCGCTAAGCACGTACATGGGCCACGCCTCGGTGGCGTTCACGCTGGACCGCTATGGGCACTTGATGCCCGGCAATGAGGACGAGGCGGCAGGCCTGATGGACGCCTATCTCGAGCGGGCGAACAGCCAGGCCCGCGCGGCCCAGCTTGCCTGACTGTCCCAAGGCGCGTCCCATGGGGACGCCCTACCGACGCATTTGCAGGGGATTCGCCTAGTCGCGCCACATGAACCACATCCGGCTGCGGCCGGGAAGCGGCGCTTCGCCGGTCACCCCGAACCCGAAGGCGCGGTAGTAGGGCACGTTCTCTGGCGTGGCGGTCTCCAGGTAGATCGGAACCTTCCGCAGGGCGGCCTCGCGCAGTACCTGCTCCATCAGCGCTCGCCCCACGCCGCGACGCTGGTGGCGGGGATGGGCGGCCAGGAACCAGAGGTACAGGTGCGGCCGGCGGGGATGGGCGCGGGCCATGGCGGCCCCCACCTGCATCGCATGCTGTGAGGTCCGACGTCCCGCGAGCAGGAACAGCGGCGCCTCGAGGGCCGACGCCCACGGGGGCGGGAAGGTCTTGCCGGCCCCGAACGTGACCGCCACCCCCACGGTGGCAGCGCCCCGGATGGCCGCCCATGCCGGCCCGCCCCAGTGCCTGGTCTCGAACAGCGCGACGCGGAAGAAGCGCCGCAGCAGCCGGCGTCGCGCCGGCTCATCCGGCGGCCCGATGGCGACCCAGGCCGGGTCATGGAGGAACGCCTCGGCGAGCACCGTGGCCGCCTCCCGTCGGCGCGCCCGTCCGAGGTCGACGACCTCGACGCCCTGCATGGCCGGACGCTACCTCAGCCGCAAGCGCGAGGGCCCCGACCCGGGCGTCAGCGCGACCACGGCCGCATTGCCTATCGTATCGGTGCGCAATGCCCGATGAGCACCGGCCCAACCCTGCCGACGAGGGACTCGTGCTGTGGCTCACCGGCCTCTCATCGGCCGGCAAGTCCACGCTCTCGCGCATGGCCGCGACGCGGCTGCGTGAGCGCGGTCACCGCGTCGAGGTCATCGACGGTGACCTTATCCGCGAGCGCCTCTCGCCGGATCTGGGGTTCTCGCGCACCGACCGCGACGAGAACGTCCGTCGCGTGACCGTCATCTCGGACCTGCTGTCGCGCAACGGGGTGATCGTGCTGGCGGCGATGATCTCGCCGTTCCGGGAGGCCCGCGCCCGGGCCCGGGCCGAGTTGCGCGCACGCTTCGTCGAGGTCTACGTCAAGGCGTCGGTCGAGGCCTGCGCCAAGCGTGACCCCAAGGGCCTCTACGCCAAGGCGCTCGGGGGACAGATCGGCGAGTTCACCGGGATCTCGGATCCCTACGAGGAGCCCCTGGCCCCGGAGCTGGTGCTCGACACCGAGCACGAGTCCAAGCAGCAGTGCGTGGCGCGCATCCTCGAGTACGTGGACGCTCGCCTGCGAGTCCCCGCCTGACGCCTAGCGGCGGACCATCTCCTGCTCGTGCAGCCACTCCACGGTCTGCGCGATGCCCTCGCGCACCCCGATGCGGGCCTCCCAGGCCAGCACCCGCTTGGCCTTCTCGACCGAGGGCCAGCGGCGCTGGACGTCCACCTCGAAGGACGGCAGGCGCTCTAGCTCGAACGCATCGGGATCGTTGCCGCAGGCCTCCCAGCAGACGCGGGCGATCTCGGCCACGCTCAGCTCCTCGGATGCCGAGATGTTGAAGTCCTGGTTGAGCCCGGCCGGCGAGGCCATCGCGGTCACGATCCCGTCGGCGATGTCGTCGACGTGGGTGAGCGTGCGGGTCTGCTTGCCCGAGCCGAAGATTTCCATCGGGGCGCGCCCGGTGAGCGCCTTGCGGATCAGGTCGGGGACGGCATGGGCGATCCCGGGCTCGTCGTCGGGCATCTCGCCGGGGCCGTACGCGTTGAACGGCCGGCATATCGTGTAGGGGAGGCCGTGCTCCTCATGGGCGGCACGGCAGTACATCTCCCCGGTGAGCTTGGAGAAGCCATACGCCGAGCGGGGCACCGGGCAGTCCGGCAGGTAGTCCTCCGGGGTGGGGAACTTCTCCGCCCGCTCGAACACCATCGAGGACGACACGTAGACCAATCGCGAGACCTCGTGGTCCAGCGCCGCCCGGACGACCGCGTTGTAGAGCGCGTTGTTGACCTCGGTGAGCGTGTAGGGCAGCTTGTGGAAGTTGGCGATGCCGCCCACCACCGCCGCCAGGTGGATCACCTGCGCGCACCCCGAGGTCGCCACCCGCGCTTGGTTGAAGTCGCGCAGGTCGCCGGTGTGGACCTCGCAGCCCTCGCGCATCCAGTAAGGGGCCTCGCGCTGGTCGGACACGCGAACCTCGAACGCGGCGTCCGACAGGAGCCGGCGCACCACCGCCGCGCCGATCGTCCCGGCGCCGCCGGTGACCAGGACCCGGCTCACTTGGCGCCCATGAGCTGTGCCACCTCGGCCGCGTACGCGAACACCTGCGCGCTCCCGAATGAGTTCCAGGGGTCCACCACCAGGCAGTTGTCGGACGCCGAGTCGGCGATCTCGCGCAGGCGAGCCGGGCCGTCGAAGGCCGAGTGGTTGGTGGCCACGACCACGGCATCGGCGTCGCGCACCGCATCCTGAAGCGACTGGGTGGGGGTCGAGACGTTGGGATCGTGGACCGCGACGTCGGTGAGCTCCCGCTCGAGCAGGCGGACCAGCTTGTGGGCGAGGGAGTCCCGCTGGTCGTCGGTGTCGCGCTTGAAGGACAGGCCGAGCACCGCCACCTTGCGCCCGGCCAGTCCGCCCAGCCTTCGCCTGATTCCCTCGACCAGGAACAGCGGGACCGACTCGTGCACCCGGGATACCGCCAGGAGCATGCCCGGCGCGTTTGAGCGCTCCTCCGAGAAGGCGAAGTCCTTGCGCAGGCAGGTTCCGGCGGTAAGGCCGGGCCGCGCCATGCCGCCGCGGGGGTAGTCGCGGTTGATCAGGTCGATCACCTCGAAGACGTTCGCCCCGTAGCGCTCGCAGTCCATCATCAGGAGGTTGGGCAGGGCGAAGTTGGCGTAGCGGAGGATGTTGGTCCAGATCTTGGCCAGCTCCGCCTGCACCGGAGTGGTGCGCTCGATCGGCCCGCCGAAGACCTGGAACAGCTCGGCGGCGCGCTCGGTGGACTGCTCTCCGACGCCGCCCACGATGTTGGGCAGCGTCTCGATCTCGGTGAAGAACCTGCCGGCAGCTATCCGCTCCGGCACGTGGGCGACGAAGACGTCGGTGCCCACCTCGAAGCCGCGCTGCTTGCTCAGGTAGCCGGCGACGAACTCGGTGGTGCCCGGGGCCACTGTCGAGCGCAGGATCAGAGAGTGGCCCGGCTCCAGCACTCCGAGCAGGTCGTCCAGCGCCGCGCGGATGTCCCGGATGTCGATCTCGATGTGCGAGAACGACGGCGTCCCGATGGTGATCACGATGTGATGGGCGCGCGCGGCCTCGGCGACGCGGTCGGAAAGCTCGAGCCTTCCCGCCTCCAGCGCGCGATCCAGGGCCTCCTCGGCGCCCGGCTCCAGGAAGGGCATGGTGCCCGCGCTGACGGCGTCCAGCCGCAGTGGATCCTTGTCGACGCCGATGACGTCGAGGCCGTGGCCGGCGAACGACAGCGCCAGGGGCAGTCCGACCCGCCCCAGACCGATGACCGAGACGTCCTTGGTCATGGCGCCGGAGGCTACCGGGGCCGTCGCTGCGACACCGTCGGCGCCAGTAGGGTTGCGGCTCGCGATGCGGCGCGTGCAGACCACTCTCGAGGGCCCCGCCCTGCTCGAGCCCGTGGTCCACCGCGACGGGAGAGGCTTCTTCCTGGAGACCTACCGGCGAAGCGTTTTCGAGCAGATCGGCATAGCCGACGACTTCGTCCAGGACAACCACTCGCGCTCGCGCCGGGGGGTGGTGCGCGGCCTGCACTTCCAGCCCGGCATGGCCAAGCTGGTCCGCTGCGCGCGGGGCTCGATCCTGGACGTGGTAGTCGACGTTCGCCCCGGCTCGCGGGCCTTCGGGCGGTGGGAGGCCCATGAGCTGTCGGACGACAACCACCGCATGCTCTACTGCCCCGACGGCTTCGCCCACGGCTTTTGCGTGACCAGCGACGAGGCCGACGTCATCTACCTGTGCTCGGACTACTGGAATCCCCAGACCGAGCGGGCGATCGCCTACGACGATCCCGAGATCGGCATCGAGTGGCCGCCGATCCCCTTGCAGCCCTCCGGCCGTGACGCGGCGGCGCCGCGCCTGGGCGAGCTGATCGCGCAGTTGCGCGGCTAGCCGCCGCGGCCGAGACGCCGGCGGGCGTACTCGCGTGCGAAGGCGGCGACGAACCGGGGGTTGTAGGTGAGGTAGCGGCGCCACAGGCGGCCGGGCTCGCGGGCCAGCCGGTACGCCCACTCCAGGCCGGCCCTCTGGAGGGAGGGCGGCGCCTGGGGGACGAGCCCGGCATGGAAGTCGAACGCCGCACCCACCCCGACCAGTACCGGCGCCTCTAGCGCGTCCCGCATGCGGGCCATCCACTTCTCCTGCCTGGGCACTCCGATGCCCACCCAAACCACGTCAGGCCGCGCGCGGTTGATCCGATCGGCGACCGCCCGCTCCTCGGCCGCCTCGAGGGAGCGGTGGGGAGGCGAGTGCCCGCCCACGATCCGCAGCCCCGGGTAGCGGTCGCGCAGGCTTCGCTCGAGCCGGTCCAGCGCCTCGGGGTCGTGCCCCCCGTACAGGTACTGGCCGGTGCCGTTGAGGGCCGAGCGCTCGCAGTAGGCGGCCATCAGGTCGGGCCCGTACACGCGGGCGCGGATGGGATGGCCCAGCGCACGCAGAGCCCACACCAGCGGCTGGCCGTCGGGAACCGTCATCGACGAGCTCAGCACGGCGGCCCTCAGGTCCGCGTCCTCGCGGAACAGCATGATCGTGTGCACCGCGGCGCAGCAGATGTAGCCGCGCCGGCGGGCGCCCACCATCGCATCCATCCATTCCATCGTCCGCCGGTAGTCGGTCAGCGCCAGCGGAACCCCGAGGAGTTCCACCTTGGGGGGGACCCCGAGCGTCGGTTCGTCGGCCACGCGAGCATTGTCCCGGGGCCCGCGGCGGTGCGTACCATCCCGCGCATGCCGCGCCACCCCGCGATCGCCGCGGCCGGGTGCCCGCGCCGCTGAGAGCGGTCACCGGCCGCCTGCGATCCGCGTCCCGCGAGCGTCGCGGCGTCAGCTACCGCGAGTTCGTCGAGCGGGTCGAGCCCGCGCTGACCGCCCGGCCCCGCGTGCATCGCTTCGCCGTCCCTGCGCTCGTAGGAGACCCCGCCACGCCGGCCGCCGCCCTGGCCGTCTGTATCGCTCCCGGAGGAGGCGGCGACGCCGAAGCCACCCGGGACTCCCTGCGGTCGCAGACGGCCGCGCCCGCGCATGTCCTCGAGGGAACTCCGACCGAGGCGCTGGGCGAGACCTGGGCGCCCTGGCTGGTCCTCCTGCGAGCCGGCGACCGCCTGGCCCCGCACGCGCTCCTGCGCCTGGGACAGGCGGTGACCCTGGCCCCCGACGCGGCGGTCCTCACCTGCGACTCCGACGTCATGGGGAGGGGCGGGCAGCGCAGCGCGCCGCGCCTGGGCCCGGGCCCCTCGCCCGACGGCGTGCTCGCCACCGACCAGGCCGGTCCACCGGTGCTGGTGGCGCGCGAGCCGGCGCTGGAGGCCGAGGCCGCCCCCGGCCCGGCGTGGGAGCTCGAGCTTCTGCTGGAGCTCGCCGGCCCGGCCGCGGCCGGGCACGCTCACGTCCCGCAGGTACTGGTTCACCGCACGCGCCAACCTCCCGCCGACCAGCAGCTCTTGGCGGCGGTGGCGCAGCGCGCCCTGCACCGCCGCGGCGACGCCTCGGCTCGGGTGGAGGCCGCTCCCACGGGCCAGCGGCGGGTCCGCCGGGCGGTATCCGGCGAGCCGTCGGTCGAGGTGATCGTCTGCTTTCGCGACCAGGCCAGGCTGCTGGAGCGCTGCGCCCGCTCGGTGCTCGAGCGCACCACCTATGAGCGCCTGACCCTGCGACTGGTCGACAACCACAGCTCTCAGCCCTCGCTCCTGGCGCTGCTGCAGGAGCTCGAACGCCATCCCCGGGTCGCGGTGGCTCGCGACGACGCCCCGTTCAACTTTGCCGCGGTCAACAACCGGGCCGCACTGGCCTCCAGCGCCGACTTCCTGGTGTTCCTCAACAACGACACCGAGGTCGTGACGCCGGCGTGGGTCGAGGAGCTGCTCGAGGAGGCCCAGCGCGAGGAGGTGGGAGCGGTGGGGCCGCTGCTCACCTACCCGGACGGACGGGTCCAGCACGCGGGCGCCGCCCTCGGCCTGCACGGGTTCGCGGGCCACCCCTTCGCGGGGCTGGATCCGGGCCGCGGCACTCCATTCGGCGCCGCCGCCGACGGCACCCGCAATTGGATGGCGGTGACCGCGGCCTGCCTGATGGTCGAGCGGCGCAAGCTGGACACGGTGGGCGGCTTCGACGACTCGTTCGCGATCGGCGGCAACGACGTGGACCTCGGCCTGCGCCTGACCGCAGGGGGGCACCGCTCGCTGTGCGTGCCGCACGTCCGCCTGCTGCACGACGAGTCGGGCAGCCGAGACCCGCTCGACATCCCACCCGGCGATTACGAGCGATCCCGCGAGCGCTACGGGCGGTTCCGCAGCGTGGGCGATCCCTTCTACAACCCCAACCTCACGCTGCGAGACACCACCTGCGGGCTGCGCTCTCCCCAGGAGCTCGACCAGTGAGGCGCTGGAGCCGCACGCGCGCGCGCTACATGTGGGACATCGTGCGGCGCGGCCCCACCGAGGTCGGCTACGCCTACTTCCGCGCCCGCCGGCGCCGGCGCAACCTGGCCGACGACGAGACCGAGCTCAGCGCCTCCGACCGGCTGGTGCTGGACGGCGACTACGACGTCGACGACCGCGACCTGGCGGCGACCGCCGATGTCGTCGCCGCATGGGACCGCTCCGGCGGGGCGCGGATCGACTCGATCCAATGGTTCTTGCCCTGGTTCCACCTCGTCTACGGCGGCGGCGTCTACACCGTGCTGCGCTTCGCCGACCGCTTCGCCGCCGAGCACGGCGTCCTCAACCGGTTCCACGTCTACGACCGGGCGGGTGAGCGCGTCGCCCGCGACATCGCCGCCAAGATCGCGGGCGCCTTCCCGGGGCTGGCCGAGGCGCCGGTCACCGCGGCCGGCGCGGAGCTGCCGTCCGCCGACGCGGCAATCGCCACCGCCTGGACCAGCGCCTTCCCGCTGGTTCGACACCGCCCCGCGCGCGCCAAGTTCTTCTTCGTCCAGGACCTCGAGCCGGACTTCTACCCGGCGGGTGCCGCCTCCGCCGTGCTCGAGCAGGCGGCGCGGTTCGGCCTGCCCGGCGTCGTCAACACGCCCGGGCTGGCCGACGTCTATCGCTCGTACGGAAACCCCGCGATCGCGTTCACGCCGGCGATCGACACCCGCCGCTACCACCCCCCCGAGGGCTCCCGGCCCGCCGACCCGATCCGGATCTTCTTCTACGGCCGACCCTCCCAGCCGCGCAACGCCTTCGGGCTCGGGCTGGCGGCGCTTCGCCTGGTCAAGCGGCGCTTCGGCGACCAGGTGCGGATCGTCTGCGCCGGCGAGGACTGGAACCCCGGCCAGTACGGCGCCGCCGACGTGCTGGAGAACCTGGGCCAGCTCGCGGACCTCGACGCGGTCGCTCGCCTGTACCGCTCGTGTCACATGGGCCTGTCGTTCATGCTCACCCCGCATCCCTCCTACCAGCCGCTCGAGTTCATGGCCTGCGAGATGGCGACGGTCTCCAACCGCAATCCCCACACCGGTTGGCTGCTGCGCCACGAGCACAATGCGCTGCTGGCTCCGCCGCTGCCCGGCGCGGTGGCCGAGCAGATCGGCCGGCTGGTCCGGGAACCGAGTCTGCGCGAGCGGATCGCGCGCACGGGCCGCGATCAGGTGGCGCGTGTGAGCTGGGAGGAGGAGATCGACCGAGTGTGGGAGGCGATGACCTCGCGCCCCGGCCGCTTCGAGCCCGCCGGGGGCCAGATGGCCCGGACACCTGCGGCGGAGGGGACGCTCCTGCTCGGCGGTTGACTCGCCGCCGCGGCCGCGCCGATCTACAGGCGCTCGGCGATCCGGGGAGCCTCGCGGTCGAAGACCCACAGCCCCAGGGCGCACGCCCCGGCGAACACGGCCAGTGGGATCAGGGCCCATTCGACGCCGCCGATGGCCTGGACCGCACCCGGGGCGGTGGGGTCGATTACCCAGCGGCGGGCCTGCTCGAGCAGGTCGGCGATCGGGTTGGCCAGCACGACGCGCTCCCAGGGGTGGGGGACCATCTCGATCGCGTAAAGGACCGGGGTGGCGTAGAAGAGCACCGTCGAGAGCACCGACCAGATCGGCGCCACGTCGCGGTAGCGCACGTACAGCGAGGAGAGGATCATGGCCACCGCGGCGGTGAACGCCACCAGGGCGACGAGTATCAGCGACAGCAGGAGCCACTGCCAGCGAGGGGTGAGCCCGTAGGCGACCAGGAAGACGAACACCGCCACCAGGCTGAGCAGGAGGTTCAGGGCGGCGGTGAGGACGGTGGCCAGCGGGATCACCATCCGCGGGAAGTGCATCTTGCGCACCAGCGCCTCGTTGTCGGTGACCGAGGTGACCGAGCGGCCGGTGGCCTCCTGGAAGAAGTTGAACAGCACGATGTTGAGCAGCAGGAGCACGGGGTAGTCGCGAATCCCGCTGCCGAAGCGCACCACCTGGCTGAACACCAGGTACAGGACCCCGAACAGCAGCAGCGGGCGCACCAGCGACCACAGGTAACCCAGGGCCGAGCCGAAGTAGGTAAGCCTGTAGTTGGTCGAGCCGATCATCCAGGTGAGGTCGACGAAGCGCCGCCATCCACCGCCGAAGGCGGAGGGGCCCCGGATGTCCCGGGCCCGCGGCGAGACCGCCAGCGCACCGGCGCTCACTTGACCGCCTTCAGGGTCACCCTCATCTCCCGCGCGTCCCTGGCCGTCCACCAGTCGCCCGGCGACTGCGAGCGCGGGGTGATGATCTGGTCGATCTTCTCGAACCGCGCCCTGGTGTACGGCACGGCGAACTCCTCGGTCCAGCAGTGCTCGGCCGAGCCGCAGAAGTAGTCGAACGTGGAGTTACGCCCGTCGGCGATGAAGAAGCGGCTGTGGTCGGGGTCGACCACCGCGCTCCAGGACGGGAACAGGGGCACGATGATGCGGAAGTAGCCACCCGGCTGGAGCATCCGCCAGCACTCGTCCATGACCGGGATGAAGCCCTCGTCGAGGTGCTCGAGGCAGTGGTGGGCGATGATCGAGCGGATCGAGCTGTCGGCGAAGGGAAGCGTTCCCTCGTGGATCGGGGCCGGGTCGTCCTCCTCGGGCTGGGCGTCCTGACCGGGGCCGGCGACCGCGAGCGTGCGGCGGCGATCGAGGTCGCAGACCAGGTTGACGCCCGGCGCCGGATTGATGTCGACCCCGATCCGGCCCTTCTTGAGATTGCCGCACCCCAGGTCGACGTGGAAGTCGAGATTGTCGTGCGGGCTGGAGCCGCGGCTGGCGCCGCCCCAGTCGTAGGGCTCACCGGAGGGCCAGAGGTCGTAGTCGGCGGCCAGCGTCTGAAACTCGTCGACCCCCACCGGCTCAACTCTAGTCGCGGCCCCAGCCGAGGCCGCCGGGCGCGGTGGCGGCTTGGGAGTCGGGGTGGCCGGCTGCGCCCACAGCGCCGATGCATCCACCCCCGCCGCCAGCCGCGCGTTCTCACGCATCACGTCCCAGCACTGGCGCGAGCGCCACGCCAGCGCGCGCTCGAGCGCGTTGTCCTCGATGGCGGTCTTGGCGTAGCCGAGCAGCGGGGACACCGTCACCGCCACCGACAGCCAGTCGTAGTCGAGCCGGATCAGCCCGTCTTCGGCGTAGTAGGCGATGTCGTCCTGGGGAATGCGGTGCGCCCAGCGGCTGCGGTACAGCTCGCGGTTGGCCCGGTCGATCTCGGTCTCGTATCCCCGGCTCGCGGACTCCAGGTGGTAGACGAGGCTCTTGGGGCAGTAGTGCACCTGGTGCCCGCGCTGTCGGGCGCGCAGGCAGAAGTCGACGTCCTCGTAGCCGTTGGTGAACTCGGGGTCGAAGCCTCCGAGGCCCTCGTACACGTCGCGGCGGATGAGCACGCAGGCCGCCGTCACCACCTGGAACGGTCGCGTCTTGTTGACCGCCGGGTGGTCGCCGGGGAACCCCATGTAGATGTGGCGCACGTCCTTGTTGCCGTCGATCGCCACCCCGGCGTGCTGCACCGTGCCCGCCGGCCACAGCAGCTTGGAGCCGACCACCGGCGCCTCGGGGTGGGCCTCGGCGTGGGCGATGAGGGCCGCGAGCCAGCCCGGCGTGGGTCGGGTGTCGTTGTTGAGCAGCACCACGTACCGCCCCTGCGCCCGGGCCACGCCCTCGTTGCAGGCCGACGCGAACCCGCGGTTCTCGGCCAGGGCGGCGACCCGGACGCGCGAGCCGTACGAGGTCAGCATCTGCGAGGTGTCGTCGCTGGACGCGTCGTCCACCACGAGGATCTCGGTCTCGGGCGGCAGCTCCTGCCCCAGCAGCGTGTCCAGGCATTCGCGGGTCAGCCCCGAGCGGTTGTGCACGGGGATGACGATCGAGCAGGCGGTCATCGCCGCCCGCCGAGGCGAAGCAGCGCCACTAGGCGGTCGCGAGCCCGCCAGTAGAGGGTCACCGCTCGCCAGGCCCGCGTGCGGCGCAACTCGTCCAGCTGCTCCTGGGCCATCCTGCCCGGCCAAGCCACCCCCTTCACCAGCTCGTCGTCGCGGGCCGCCAGCTGCTCGTGGGCGTCCACCAGCAGCTCGCGCAGCTCGGCCTCGCGCCGCCGGGCGCCCGCCAGCTCCCGGCGCAGGGACTCGGCGTCGTCGTCCCGGCCTGCGGCTTGCGCCTGGGCCGCCGGCTCTCCGGTCACCGGCGGGCCTCCGCCAGCCTGCGATCGAGCTCGACCGAGTGATCGAGGACCACCATCCCGCCCAGCTCGTCGGGGCCGTGGACCGCGAAGTCGCAGACCCGCCGCCGGTAGGTCACCACCCGCCTGCCGTTGTGCACCCAGCAGCCGGCGTGGTAGCGCCCGGCGCCGAGCGAGTTCAGCGCCTGCACGCGCACGATCACGTCCTCGCCCGGATCCAGCGGCGTGCCGGCCGCTTCCAGCTCGCGGGTGGTGGTGACGAACACGCGCTGGGCCTCGTCGTTCTCCAGCATGACGTGGATGTCCGGGGCGCCGATCGCCTCGTGGACGGCCACCCGCGCGGCGATCGTGAAGCGCTCGCCGTGCGGTACCAGGTCCACCCGCCGGCCCGCGTCGTCCTCGATCCACATCTCCTCCACCGTGGCGGCGCCCCTGGCGCCATCTCGGGGCGCGCTGGGGTGGTCCTCGAAGTTGAGCCGGTAGTAGCGCTGCGCGACCTCGGCCGGCTCGCCGATGAGATCGACGCGACCGGACTCCAGCGCCAGCGAGCGATGCGCGAAGCGCTCGATGAGGTGCATGTCATGGGTGACCAGCACGATCGTCTTGCCGGCGTCGCGCAGGCGGTAGAAGACGTCGAAGCACTTCTGCTGGAAGGCGGCGTCGCCGACCGCCAGGACCTCATCTATCAGGTACAAGTCGGCGTCGGACTCGACCATCACCGAGAACGCCAGCCGCACCTGCATCCCCGACGAGTAGTTCTTGAGCTTGAGGTCGAGGAACGGCTCCAGCTCGGCGAAGGCGATGATCGCGTCGAAGCGCTCGCGCGCCTGTCGGGGCGTGAGGCCCATCATCACGCCGTTTATCACCACATTGTCGAGCGCGGTCAGCTCCGTGTTGAACCCCACCCCGAGCTCGATGAACGGGGCCAGCCGGCCGGCGATCCGCAGGCGGCCGCTGTCCGCCCGGTAGATCCCGGCCAGGCACTTGAGCAGAGTGCTCTTGCCCGACCCGTTGCGCCCGACGACGCCGAAGAACTCACCCTCGGCGATCTGGAAGGAGACGTCGCGCAGCGCGACCAGCTCGTCCACGTCGATGCGGCGAAACGGATGAAGCGCCCGCTCCTTGAGCGTCATGACGTGCTGGCGAGGCACGCGGAACGTCTTGTTGAGGTCGACCACATCGACCGCCGCATAAGGCTGGGGCACCGGCCAGAGGCTAGCGGGGCGGTCTGTCAGGCTTGGCCCGATGATCGCGCGGGGATCGCCCCGCGCCTGTCGTCGTATACGGGCCACGATCTCCCGGGGATCGCCCCGCGCCCGTCGTGTCCACGCGATGACGATCTCCCTGGTCGGCGGGTCGCCGCCGCCATGCGACCGGCATGCGCGCGACGCTCGGCCTGGAGCGGCACGGACACCGCTCGAGCACGCGCTGCGGCATCCTTTAAGCCGTGCGGGCGCGACTCTCAGTCTCCCCCGACGCCTACGCGCGCGTCGCCGCCGTGGCCCTGGTGGCACTGGCCCTGATCGTCCTCACCGGCGCCGCCGTGCGACTCAGCGGGTCGGGCCTCGGATGCCCCGACTGGCCCAAGTGCTATGGGCGCACGTTCGCGCCGCTCGAGACCCACGCGGTGATCGAGTACGCCAACCGGCTGCTCTCCGGGCTGGTCGGGCTGACCTCCGTGGTGGCGGCGGGGCTGGCGTTCCTGCGACACCCGTTCCGTCGCGACCTGGCGCTGCTGGGCGTCCTGCTGCCGCTCGGCGTGGCCGCCCAGGCGGTCCTGGGCGGCGTGACCGTCCGCCAGCACCTTCGCCCCGGGTTCGTGATGGCCCACTTCGGGCTGTCCATGCTGATCCTGGCCGCCGCGGTGGCCCTGGCCTGGCGGGCGCGCCATGAGCCGGGCGCCCGTCCCCGCGCGACCGATCGGGTCGCCATCTGGGCGGTCCGGGCGCTGCTGCCGCTGGGGTCGCTGACCATCTTCGCCGGCACGGCCGCAACCGCCGCCGGCCCCCATGCCGGCGGCATGGCCGGGCAGAAGATCGACCGGCTCGACTTCCGCGGCACCGGCACGCTCGACTGGGCGATCCACCAGCACGCGCGGATCGCCGCGCTGACCGGCATCGCCGCCGTCGCGGTGTGGGCGCTCCTGCGCCGGCGCGGAGCCCGCCCGGAGCTGCGCCGGGCGGTGACCGTGCTGGTCGGTCTGCTCGCGCTCCAGGGGGTGATCGGCTTCGTCCAGTACGCGCTCAGGCTGCCGGCCGAGATCGTCTGGGTGCACGTGGTGGTGGCGTCGCTGGCATGGCTGGCGCTGCTGTGGTGCGTCGCGGCCGCCGGGCGTCTGGCACCCCGCGCGCTCCCCGCCGACCAACCCGACCGGCTCCCGCTGGAGACTGTGCGCAGCTGATGGAACGGATCACCACCCCACCGGCTCGGCTCCCCGAGGCGCCCGCGACCCCCTCGGGGCGAGCCGACTCGCGGCTGGCGCCCGCCTTCGCAGGCCTGGCCGACGACGGCATCCGGGTCCTGTCGCTGGACGTCTTCGACACCCTGCTGTTCCGCAAGCTGCCCGAGCCGGCCGACGCCTTCGGGCTGGTGGCGCAGCGGCTGCGCCTCCGCCGGGCCCTGGCCGACGGCGTGTCCGATGAGTTGTTCGCGAAGCTGCGCCGCGGCGCCGAGGAGCATGCCCGATCGCTGACCCTGGCCGCCGGCCGAGGGGTCGAGGTGACCCTCGAGGAGATCCATCGCGCCCTGCCCGCCTCGCTGTTCGCCGGCGGGCGCGTGCCCGACGACCTGGGAGAGGTCGAGTCCGAGGTCGAGCGCGACCTGCTGGTGCCCGACCTCGACGTCCTCGACCTGGTCCGGGCGGCGCGGGAGGGGGGGCGGACGGTGATCGTCGTCTCGGACACCTACTTCTCCGAGCGCCAGCTGCGCCTCTTCATGGCCCGCGGCCCGCTCGACTCCGCCCAGATCGACCGGGTGTTCCCGTCCAGCCGTTACCGCGCGGGTAAGGCCTCGGGCCTGTTCAGCGTGGTCCTCCACGAGCTGGGCTGCCGGCCCGAGGAGGTCCTCCACGTCGGCGACAACCATTTCTCGGATGTGGTGGCTCCCGCGCGCCTGGGCATTCGGACGCTCTACTTCGAGCGGCGGCCGCCGCGCCTGCAGCGCATCGTGGAGCGCGAGGCGGTCCAGCACCAGGCGCCGCTGCACCCGGTCCACGGCGACCACGGGCTCTCGGGCCTGCGCGCCAAGGTGCTCCATCGCGCCGAGGGCGTCGAGCAGCCCGAGGGCCTGCGACCGTTCTGGGGGTTCGGGGCCGCCAGCCTGGGGCCGGCGCTGGCCGGCTTCGCCGAATGGGTCCAGCAGCAGGCGGCGCAGGCCGGCTGCTCGAAGGTCTTCTGCCTGATGCGCGAAGGTGAGCTGCTCGCCCAGCTCGTCAACGCCGCCCGCGGCTCGGCCGTCGCGATGCCCGCAGCGGTCGCGCAGCCGATCTGGCTCTCGCGCCAGGTCTGCGCGCGGGCAGCGATCGGGGACGCCGGCCGCGAGCAGCTCGAGACGCTGTTCGCCCGGCGCCAGCTTCCCACCCTGCGGGAGTTCCTCGCCACGGTCGGCCTGACGCTGGACGACCTCCCCTCGCTGGCCGGCCATGCCGACAAGCGCCTCGACGACGCGGGGTTCGGCGACCTCGTGATCGAGGAGATCCTGGCGCGCTCGGAGCTGCGCGCGCGGCTCGCCGCCGAGGCGCAGGCGCTGCGCCGCCGGATCCTGCGCTACGTCGAGCAGCTGCGCCCGCCCGGCGAGCGGCGGCTGATGCTCGTGGACCTGGGCTGGCGGGCAACGACCCAGGCGATGCTAGAGCAGCTGCTGCGCGAGGCCGGCGCCGACTGGCGCACGATCGGGCTGTACCTGATCACCGGGGATCCCGCCACCGAGCGGGTGCTCGGCGAGATCGAGGCCCGCGGCTTCCTGGGCGATTGCGGGGTCCCCGAGGGCGAGGTGGCGGCGATCATGCGCAGCCCCGAGATCCTCGAGCAGGTCTGCATGCCCGACCACGGCTCCCAGGTCGGCCTCACCGAGGACCTGCGTCCGGTCCTGGCCGATGCCGAGGAGCCCTCGCTGCAGAGCGTGGAGCGCGCCGCCGTCCAGCAGGGCATCCTCGCCTTCCAGCGCGAATGGCTGCGCTACCGCGCCGCGCTGCCCGGGGCGCTGCCTCCGCTGCCCGACGGCGCCCGCGAACGACTGCTGGGGATGGTCCTGCGCTCGGTGGTGGCGCCTACCGGCGACGAGGCAGCGCTGTTCAGCGGATGGCTTCACGACGAGAACTTCGGCTCACGCCGGATCGACCCGATCGCCGCCGGTCCGGCGCTGCGGGCGCTGCCCTACCTCGAGCCGTTCGGCCTGGTCGACATCCCCATGACGGAGCTGTACTGGCCGTTCGGGCTGGCGGCGCTGCACGACGAGCATCTCGCCTCCAGCCTGCGTGCCGCGAGCGCCGGCCTCGTGCCCTGGGACGCCTTCTCGTCCGCCCTGGAGACCGGCGACTTCGAGGTCTATCCCGACCTCGGCTGGGGCTTCGAGGCGTCCAACCGGATGGCCCTTCGCACCCGGCGCAACCGGCGCGGGCTGTCGTTCGTGCGGGCGACCATCCGCGGCGACTTCGTCAAGCGGCTGCGGCTGCGCCCCGCCCACGACGCGTGCGTGCTGCGCCTGGACTGGATCTCGCTGCGCTGCCTCGTGCACGAGCGCCCCGACCCGGTCCGGGTCGAGCTTGAGTCGCCGAGCGACATCGCGCGCCTGCGCGTCACGGGCGCCCGGCCGATCGGGCCCAAGCTGTTCATGGTTCCCGGGGGCGATCCCCGCTTCGTGGTCGACGTCGAGCGGCTGGCCGGCGGGCCGGTCTGGCGGCTCGAGTTCGAGTGCGGGTTCTCGGTGCTGCCCATCGCACGCTCACAGGTGCGCGCGCGCTGGGCCCGGAGCAAGGCGGCGCTGCGGCGGCTGGCCAAGGAGACTCGGATCGGGGCGCCGCTGCGGCTGGGCAAGCGGCTA
>DATAEY010000025.1:0-8289 GCA_036257715.1 Solirubrobacteraceae bacterium
GCTGTCGCGCGAGGCGGCGTTCCTGCTCAACAACTTCGTCCTCGTCGCGCTCTGCTTCGTCGTCTTCTGGGGGACGTTCTTCCCGCTGATCTCGGAGGCGGTGACGGGCGCGAAGGCCTCGGTCGGACCGCCGTGGTTCGACCGCTACATCGTGCCCCTCGCCCTCGTGCTGGTGCTGCTGGCCGGCATCGGGCCGGTGATCGCCTGGCGCGCGACCTCGGCGGCCAACCTGGCGCGAAGCTTACGGTTGCCAACCGGCGTCGCCGCGGCGCTGCTGGCTATCCTGGTCGCGGCCGGCGTGGAGCGCCCGCCGGCGCTGGCCATGTTCTGCCTGGCCGCGTTCGTTGCCGCCGCGGTCGGACAGGAGTTCTGGCGCGGGGTGGGCGCCCGCCGCGCGGTGTCGGGCGAGCCGCCGCCGGTGGCGCTGGCGGCGCTGGTGCGTCGCAACCGCCGGCGCTACGGCGGCTATCTCGTGCACCTGGGGATCGCCGTCCTGTTCGTCGGCGTCGCCGCCTCGTCCGCCTTCCAGCACGCTCGGGACGTCCGCCTCTCGCCGGGCCAGAGCGCTCGCGTCGGCGACTACGACATCGCGTACGTGCGCCCGACCAGCCGGCTGGCGGCCGAGAAGATCTCGCTGGGGGCCGTGCTCGACGTCCGCCGCCACGGCCGCCACGTCGCGACCCTGCGACCGACGCGCGGCTACTACCCCTCGCTCGACCAGGCGGGCCTCGGCACCATCGGCCGCTACTTCGAAGGGCAGGCGACCAGCGAGGTTGGGTTGGATGCCGGTCCGACGCGCGACCTGTGGACCGCGGTGGAGCCCGATCTGGGACCCCTGCAGCGGTTCATCGATGCCGCCGACCGGCGCTTCTCCAACGCGGGGCCGAATCTCCAGGGGTTCCTCATCGCCGCCATCGTCCAGCGCTATCAGGACGCCCCCCCGCCTGCGACCTTCCGCCTGATCGCCTCGCCGCTGGTGAGCTGGATCTGGATCGGAGCGCTGATCGTGGCGGCGGGCGCCGCCATCGCGCTGTGGCCGGCGCCGCTGGGTCTGCGGGCCCGCGCGCGCGGCGCTCGAGCCCCGGCCGCGGTGACCGGCGAGCCCGAGCGCGCGTCCGCCTAGCCGCCGGGGCGTTGGACGTCGTCCAGCTGCTGCTCGTGCTCGCCGTCCTGGCGGTGGCGGTGGCGGTCATCTCGGCGCCGCTGCGAGCCCCGCGCAGGCCCGGGCCGGGCGCCGAGGCCACCGAGGTGGCCGAGCTGGAGGCGGCGCGCCAGGCCAAGTACCGCGACATACGCGACGCCGAGCTCGACTACCGCACCGGGAAGCTCTCCCGAGAGGACTGGGAGGCGGTCGACCGGCGGCTGCGCTCGGAGGCGATCGAGATCCTCGACCGCCTGGAGCGGGCCCGCCGCTGACGCCGCTGCTGGCGCGCCGCGGCGGTTGTCCGTGGACTCGACCGCGGGCGCCCGGATAGGTTCCGCTCGGCTCGCCGGATCATCGGCCGGCGAGAGCGACGATCCACACAGCAGGAAGGAGCCCAGCCATGGGAGCCACCGAGACGGTCGCCTACGACCTGGAGGGGTCGCTGCTGGAGGTGTGCACCTGCGACACCCTCTGCCCGTGCTGGATCGGGGAGGACCCGGACGGCGGGACCTGCCAGTCCGTGGTGGCCTATCACTTCGACCGCGGCACCATCCGGGGGGTGGACGTCGGCGGCCTGACCATCGCGTCCGCTGTGTTCATCCCCGGCAACCTGCTCGAGGGCAACTGGAGGCAGGTGGTGTTCATCGACGATCAGGCATCGGACGAGCAGGCGGAGGCGATGATCGACGCCTTCACCGGCAAGCTGGGCGGCCCCTGGGCCGACCTCGCGCAGCTGGTCGGCGAGCGGCTCGCCATCGAGCGGGCGCCGATCAGCCACCGGGTCAGCGACGGCCGGGGCAGCCTGCGCGTGGGCGACTTCATCGAGGCGGAGATGCATCCGTACACGGGGCCCGACGGCACCATCACCACCCTCAACAACTCGATCTTCTCGACCGTGCCCGGCTCACCGGCATACGTCGCCAAGGCCGACCGTCAAAAGGTGTCGCTGCCCCGCTTCCAGCTCGAATGGGAGGCGACCGACCGCAACGCCATCCAGTCGGACTGGAGGCTGGTCCACGAGGGATGACCGCCGCGGCGCCGCGTGCGCGCCGGCGGGTGCCGCCGGCGGTGGCGGCCGCGATCGCCGGCGCCTGGGCGCTGGCGCTGGCCGCCCAGGCGGTCGGAGGCGGCGGCCGGCTGCACCATGACGCCCTCATCGAGGGGCCGCTGCCCTACTGGGCGGCCGTGGCGCTGTTCGCGGCCGCGTGGCAGGTGATGATCGCGGCCATGATGCTGCCGTCCAGCCTTCCGCTCATCCGGCTGTTCGCGGTGGCCTCGAGCGGCCAGCCCCGCCCCCGCGGCGCGATGGGGGCCTTCCTGGGCGGCTATGGGCTGGTGTGGACCGCGTTCGGCGCCGTGGCGTTCGCCGGCGACACGGTCCTGCACGCGCTCGTTGACCGTACGCCGTGGCTGCACGAGCGTCCCTGGCTGATCGCCGGCGGCGTGCTGCTGACCGCGGGCGCCTTCCAGTTCACGGGGCTCAAGGACCGGTGCCTGCACAGGTGCCGCCATCCAGGCGCCTTCCTGCTGCGCCACTACCGGCGGGGGCCCGGGGCGGCGTTCCGGCTGGGTGAGCGCCACGGGATGTTCTGCCTGGGCTGCTGCTGGGCTCTCATGCTGCTGATGTTCGCCGCGGGGGTGGCGAGCCTGTGGTGGATGGCCGCCCTGACCGCGCTCATGGTCTACGAGAAGAGCGCGCCGCGCGGCCGCCAGTCGGTGCCCGTCACCGGCGCGCTGCTGGTGGCTTGGGGCGGCCTCGTGCTCGCCCACCCCGCCTGGCTTCCAGCCGCGCTGGCCGGCGCCATCTAGCCGGCGCTGGCACGCCAGATCGCTAGCATCGTCGCGATGGAGCTGGTGCTCTCGATCCTGCAGGTCCTCATATCGGTCGTCCTGATCTTCCTGGTGCTGATGCATTCGGGGAAGGACTCCGGGCTGTCGGGCGCCTTCGGGGTCGGCACCGGCGCGGGGCCACTCGGTGGTGGCTCGCTGGTGGAGCGCAACCTCAACCGCTGGACGATCGCCTTCGCGATCGCATTCGCGGCCAATACGATCGCGCTGCTGAAGCTCTAGGCGCGGCCCGGCTCAAGCGGTGGTGCCGGTGATCCGCAGGGCGCCAACCCGGACCGCCGGACAGACGACGCCGGTGGCGAACCGCGGTCCGTAGAACTCGGCCTCGCTGGTGAGCCGGGGTTGGGCGGTGAGCCCCTCCACCCGCTCCAGCAGGCCGAGCACCGAATCGGTGAAGCGCAGGTCGCGCAGCGGCCGCGTGATCCTGCCGTCCTCGATCAGGAAGGTTCCGTCCCGGGTCATGCCGGTCAGCAGCGTCTGCTTGGCGTGCACGGTATTGACGTACCACAGCCGAGTCACGTAGATCCCCCGCTCGATCCCGCCCGCCAGCGCGGCGACGTCGGCCGCCCCGCCGCCGACGAGCACAAGGTTGGTGGGCCGCGGCCCGCGCGGAGCGCCTCCGGGGGCGAGCGCGTGGCCGGTCGAGCGCGCGTCGCCGCCCGCGATCGCGGCCGACCGGGTGTCGTGGACCACGCGGTGGGCCACTCCGTCCTGGATCAGCGCAAGGGGCGACTTCCCGACTCCCTCGGCGTCGATCGCGCGCGGCAGGGTGCCCGGATAGCGCGGCGAGTCAGACAGGTTGACGGCTGGCGAGGCGACCAGCTTGCCCAGGCGCCCGCAGAGTGCGCCGCGCCCCTCGGCGTGCGCCAGGCCGTTGAGGGCGAGCGCGGCCAGGAATTCGAGCAGCGAGCCGACGGCGTCCGCGTCGAGAACCGCGGGGTGCTCGCCGAGGGCGAGCTGCGCCGGCTCGCCTGCGGCGGTCTTGTCGGCCGCGGCGCGCGCGACCGCCGCCGGATCGATGGCGTCACACGAGGTGGCGGTGGCGGCGGCGAAGCCGCTTCGCCCCGAGCCGTCGCGACACAGCACCTTCAAGTGGGCGTCGGTGGTGGCGTCGGCGGCGTGCAGGCCGGTCGAGCTGGCAAGGGCGGTCTCCACCGCGCCGGCGGTCCAGACCCCGGCGGCATCGACCCTGCGGGTCGAGGCCTGCTCGAACACCGCCGCCAGCGCGGCGCCCGGCCGCGACGGCTCCAGGCGCGCCGTCGCCGGGTCCCAGCCCTCGTGGGCCCGAGGGCGCTCGCTCGGCGCCGGAAGCCCCGGGTAGGCGCCGCCTCCGGCGCGTGCCGCCGCCTGGGCCGCCCGAGCCGCCCGGTCGCCGACCTCGCGCAGCCCGTCGTTGTCGACCTTGCTGGTCGCGGCCGCCGCCGTGGCGCCGTCGCGCACGGCCACGACCTCCACGCGCAGCTCGTCCACCTCGGTGGCCTGGGTCGGGCGCGAGCCGGCGAAGCGGGCAAGCTGGGAGCGCTCGCGAGTCACCGTGACCTGCGCCTGGCCGCGCGTGCGCTCGAGCGCTCGCTCCGCCAGCTCCGCCAGCTTCACGCCACGCCGACCTGGACGCCGCGAAAGCGAGCCGGCGCGGTCCCGTGCGAGACGTGGGCGACCTGGCCGGGCTCGCCCTTGCCGCAGTTGACCAGGCCCCACAGCCGCCATTCGGCCGGCGAGCAAACCGCGTCGAGCGACGCCCAGAACCGGGGCGTCACCCCGGCGTAGGACGGATTCCGGTACAGGCGGCCGAGCTGCCCGCCGCGGATCTCGCGTCCCACCTCGGTGGCGAACTGGAACTGCAGCCGACGGTCGTCGATCGACCAGGACCGGTTGGTCTCCAGGTACAACCCCTCGTCGGTGTCGGCCACCAGGTCCTCGAGCGAGCCGGCGTCGCCCGGTTCCAGCGAGACGTTGGTCATCCGGACGATCGGCTGGCGCGCGTGGCCGTCGGCGCGGGCGCAGCCCCCCGAGGCGTCGAGGCCGATCGCCGCCGCCGATTCACGCGAGGAGAGCGCCGCCAAGAGGCGCCCGTCGCGGATCAGCTCCAGCGACCGGGCCGCGATTCCCTCGTCGTCCCAGCCGAACGACCCCAGGCCGCCCGGCAGGGTGGCGTCCGCGGTCACGTTCACCCGCTCCGACCCGTACCGCAGGCGCCCCAGGTCGGCGGGCGACACCCAGCTCGTCCCGGCGTAGGACGCCTCCGCTCCGAGCATCCGATCGAGCTCGAGGGCATGGCCGATCGACTCGTGCAGCTGCAGGGCGAGCTGCTCGGCATCCAGCACGACGGTGGTGACCCCGGAGGGGCAGGGGGGCGCGTCCAGCAGCCCCAGCGCCTCCTCGGCCACCCGCGGGGCGTGGGCGGCCAGCTCCAGCGACTCCACATGCTCCCAGCCGGCCGCCGCGACGCCGCCGTCGTGCTGTCCCGGATAGGAGCGCTGCTGCAGCTCCGATCCGTCGACCGCCACCGCGGCGATCGAGGCGCCGGACTCGACGACGGTTTGGGTGCACGCGGCGCCCTCGGTCGACGCGAACCCCTTCGCGGTCCGTACCGACAGGCAGCGGGCCTGGGTGTGGACGATCCTTGGGTCGCCGGCGAGGCCGGCCTCGGCGGCCAGCAGCAGATCGAGCTTCTCCTCGGCCCCGATGCCGAATGGGTCGCGTTCGCACGGCCCCAGCCACGCGCCGCGCGCGGGTGGCGCGGGCGCGAGAGGCCGTTCGGGCGTGCGCGGCTGCTCGGCGGCGAAGTCCAGGGCGCGCTCGAGCGCCCGCTCGGCCGCTGGCGCGGACGGATCGCTGGTGGCGGCAAAGCCCCAGGCTCCGCCCACCCGCACGCGAACGCCGATGCCGTCGGCCTCGTCGAGATCGATGCGCTCGACCCTGCCGTTGCGAGTGGCCACGTGCTCGCAGCCAGTCACGACGCGGCGCGCGTCGCCGTAGGAGCAGCGTCCCACAGCGCGCTCCATGGTGACGGTCAGCACGTCCAGCAGCCCGGCGTCCGGGCCGACCGCACGGCTCACCAGGCCGCCTCGTAGAGCTCGAGCAGCTCGTCGGAGCCGGCGGGCGGCGGGGTCAGCGCCAGCTCGGGGCGCTCCGCGGCGGCGGCCGCGCACCGCGGGAGGGCGTCGCGGCTCACGCCGCACTCGCGCAGCCGGCTCACGCCGACTCGCGCCAGGATCGACGCCGCGATCTCCGAAGCCTCCCCGCCCAGGGCCTCGCCCAGGCGCTCCATCTCGGCGGGGAATCGGCGGGAGAGCGCGGGGATGGTCCGCGGCAGCAGGATGGCGTTGGCGGGGCCGTGCCCGATCCCCGCCAGGCGAGCCAGGGTCTGGGCCATGACGTGATGGAGCCCGAATCCGGCGGCTCCGGCGGCGTACCCCGCCAGCAGCGCGCCCAGTGCCAGCGTGTCGCGCTCGGGCTCCGACGGCTGAAGGCCCCCGGTCAGCAGGCGGGCCCCCTCCAGTGCGGCCAGCGTCGGGACCGGGCTGGCCAGCGGCGTGAGCGGCGCCTCGGCGGCGTGGGCCAGCGAGTTCAGGGCCGAGGCGGCGAGCTGGGGCTCGGGCTGGGAGGCGCTCAGGGCGGGGTCGTTGAGGACGATTGCCGGACGCACCCGCGGCGTGGCGGTCGGCACCCCCGACGCGTGACGGTGCAGCGCGGTCATCTCGGCGGCCGACAGGGTGGTGGGCACCGCCGCGACCCGCCGCGGGGGGTCGGCGGCGGCCAGGGCCTTGGCGACGTCGATCACGCGGCCCCCGCCCAGGGCCACCAAGAGCTCTCCGTCGACCCTTCCGCGCAGCTGCGCCGCGACCTCGTCCACGTCCCCGGCCGCGACCTGGTGAACCGCGGCGGCGCCCGCCGCGAGGTCCGGAGCCGCCCGCAGCGCCCGCGCGGTGGTCAGCAGCTGGTAGTCCTCCCCCAGCAGATCGGGGGCCTCGTCGCGGGTCCCCCGGCCGAAGCGCACGAGGCGCTCGCCGTCCTGCCAGCGAAACGGCGAGACGGCGAGGGCGGCGGCAGGCATCGAGTGGACGCTACCGGTCGTCCCGCGCGGTGGCTGCCTCCCGCAGCAGAGGCTGGCGCACCGGCCCGGTCGCGGCCTCGCCCGGGGTGGCCGCGGCGGAGCTGGAGCTCGAGGCGATCGCCGGCCTGCGCGGCGGCCGGGTCCGGCTCGCCTCCTTCTCCACGGCGGGCTCGACGCTGGTTCCCCTGCCATCGCCGGTTTCTCCCGCCAGCACCCGGCTGTGGAACTCTCGCTGGTGGAGGGCGAGCCCGAGGACGCGATCCCGCAGCTGAAGTCCGGCGAGCTCGACGTCGCGCTCTCGCCCTCCGCTATTCCCCGCTGCCCAGCTCCGATTACGCGTCGCTGCACGAGGACCTGGACATCGTCCACCTGCTCGACGACCCGATGTACGTGGGCGCTGCCCACCGACCATCCCCTGGCGCGGCGGAGGACCACCCGGCTGGCCGACCTCGTCGGCGAGTCTTGGCTCCAGGGCGACCACAACGGGCTGTTCCGCAAGATGCACATCGCGGCCTGCGAGCGGGCCGGATCGAGCCGCGGGTCGGCTTCCAGGTCGACGACTACGACGCGGTCCAGGGGCTGGCGGGCGCCGGGGTCGCGATCTCCGGCAGGCCGCCGACCAGTACCGGGCGCGGGCGCGTCAGGCCGCCTGACGCGGCGCTGTCAGCAGGTCAGGTGGAGCGCCGCGGCGACGCGCCGCTCGTCGAGCTGGTTGTAGCGGCGAACCGCGTCGTCGGTCTCCAGCACCTCCACCTCGACGCCGCGCCGGCGCAGCTCGTCGATCACCGCCGGGTGGGGCTTGAGGCGTCCGTAGGCGCCGTTGCCGACGATGAGGCGCTCGGGCAGGTCGTCCAGCACCTCGCGCAGGTCGTCGATCACGAGCCCGTGCCCGTCCTGGCGCCACCAGTCGGTGACCACTCGATCCGGCAGGACGATGACGTCGCGCCGCTGCTCGGTCCCGTCGACGGTGAGCCGGCCGAAGCTGTAGTCCTCGAGGCGGGCCATGGGAGCTCCCGGTTTGGGCGCGACCGGATTATGCAGGACTTCCACAGCGCGCGAGCGCTCGCCGCAGCGGTTTGAACCGGTCCGTCTCGCGCTAGTAGGCTCGCCGCAGCTCAGTCCGGTACCTGGGGACAAGGAGGCCACATGAAGTCTGTTCGGCGTGCAGCGACCGGTGCGGCGGTGGCCGCCTTGGCGGTGGCGGGGCCGCTGGCCCCCGGCGCCCAGGCCCAGGGCGCCC